>NZ_JAKOAV010000007.1 GCF_029478095.1 Pelotomaculum isophthalicicum JI
TGCATTACTGTAAAATCAAACAACCGACAAGCGGTGTCCGGATGCCTCCGGAATCACTGTCCGGATGTTTCCGGAACGGTGTCCGGATGTTCCCGGATTCGCTGTCCGGATAAACCGGAATACGCATATTATAAGTGCGAACTGCTTGAAGAAGCGCTGACATTCCCTCTGAAATCCGATCTTCTAACTCTAGTCCTTTATATGAATTTTTACATTCCTGCAAGACAAGATATAGGTAATAGGTAATAACATCTTCCTCGGTGATCTTTCTCATCAAAGGGTGTCTCCTTTCGGCAGCATGGCAAATGTGTATAATAAGCTTCACATGTCAGAGAAAATCAATGTTTCGTCCAAATCAGCGAGGGATTTACGGTTGGCATGACTGAACCATCCCGTATAAGGGATAGGATGTTCCTGCAAGTAAGCGGGGTTATATTTGTAGACAGCATGGGAAAATCAGGGATGGAAGCGGGTTCTAGCTTTTGTGGGTTTATTTACAAGGTGAGGATGGTTGCAGGCTTGCATCTTCGCGGGGATGGTGCATCAGCTCTGGCTAGTTACCGACCAAAAGCTGTAAAGCTTCCGCAAGAGATTCATTGATTATAAAAATAATATTTGCATTCACAGATATAATTTCTTAAATATATGATTTTATGTTGGAAAAGCCTATGCTTTTTTGTATAATAAAACCAACTTACCTGAAGGGATTGGAACTATGGCTATCAGCTACATTAAGCTATGGAAGCTTTTGCTGGACAATAAAATGAAAAAGACCGATTTGCTCAGTCTTGCCGATATAAGCACGACCACCCTGGCAAAGCTGTCGAAAGACCTGCCCGTCAGTATGGAAGTCATGAGCCGGATTTGCCATGCGCTTTCCTGTGATATTGGCGACGTGATGGAAATAACCCAGGATAAAAAAGAATAGGAGGATGCTGTTATGGATTCGGTACTGCCTTACACGTCCTCTATAAAGGACATGCCCTTTCTGTTTTCCGATATGCGCAGGACTGCGCAGTTGCTGTGTGAGGGGAAAACGAAGGATGAAATTATAGAATTGTCGATGACCGCTAATATTTATCAGCTTGAGAAAGAAAAAAGGCGTCGCGATTTGCCCCTGAGAATGCTGAAGCGTCTTGGGACGCTTGACATGCCACTGGTTTCCATCGTGGCAAACGGACGGTACGAGGACGCCAAGCTGATCGCTTTTCTGGCGCTGATCAAATCAGACCGCCTTTTTTTTGAATTCATGCGTGAGATATACTCGGACAAATTCCTATTCGGTCAAACAGAGGTTGACGACAAGGACTTTTTAACTTTTATTGAACGCAAGGCGCAAAACGATGATACGGTGGCAGGCTGGACACCGAACAACCTCGTGCGTATACGAAATACCTACAAGAATATTCTTTGCGAAGCGGGGTTGGCCAAAAAAGCCGGGGATGTGTTAATTATCCTGAAGCCCATATGCGACCGAAAAATCCCAGCTCTTCTCAAGGGAGAAAACGAACCTTACGCAAAAGCCATGCTCCTGGAGGTGTAACGGATGATGACGCTTAATGAGCGGCTTGACTTGATTGAGCCTAAAATATTGGAGAAAAGCTTTCGCACGGGGCGCGGTACGGCAAATGAAATCAATTTCTGGATTTTTGACTACAAACCGGAAGATGAAATGGCAGTTCGCGCCCATGTTTCATATCTGAAACAGCGTGTAAACAACGCCCATGACGACGTGCGAATTGTTGAATTTGATTTATACAAGCTAATGCTGGACGTTCTGCGGGAAAAGAATTATCTTGACAAGGTCATACAAATGGAGCAGGTCAAAACCAGCGAGGCGATTGTCAATCCCATCAAAAAAACGTTGAGGCTGACTCTTGACGGAGATTTGGTTATTGGAAAGATTGCTAAGAGCATCGTGCCTGAAAGGGACGTTATCTTTTTAACCGGGGTAGGAAAAGCCTGGCCGGTCATACGCTCCCACACCGTGCTAAATAACCTGCACAGCAAAATAGACAAGAATCCTCTTGTCATGTTCTTTCCCGGCGACTATACTAACGAGCTGCGGCTGTTTGGAGAAATCACAGACGACAATTATTACCGGGCCTTCAAGCTGATTGAAAGATAGGAGAGTGGCGGCATGAAAATACATGATATGTTTCAAAAGGATATTGACAGGCCAATTCAGGGCGTTGTCAAAATCGGTCAGAACTCCAATGAAATTATCACGGCGGAACTGGACGAGTATGTCGTGACCAGGGAACTGCATCGCCATTTTGACAAGTTTTTCGAGGGTTACCGCAAGGGCACGACAACCCGCACTGATAAAATGGGCGTCTGGATTTCCGGTTTCTTTGGCAGCGGCAAATCCCATTTTCTTAAGATACTTTCCTATCTTCTTTCAAACGACACCTATGACGGCAAAAAGGCTATCAGTTATTTTGACGGAAAGATAGCCGACAGCCGCATTTTGGCGGATATGCAGGTCGCTGCCGATACCGGCGCGGACGTGGTCCTATTCAATATTGACGCGGAAGCCGATTCGGACTCGAAGACACACAAGGATGCCATTGTCAAGGTTTTCATGAAGGTCTTTAATAAAATGCGGGGCTTTTGCGGCAGTATGCCGTGGATTGCCGATTTGGAGCGGCAGATGACCAAGGATGGCGTCTATGACAGCTTCCGCGCCCGTTTCAAAGAGCTTGCGGGGAATGAATGGGAAGACACCCGCGAGGATTTCTATTTCGAAGAGGACAATATCGTTCAGGCGCTTGCCGATACAACGAAGATGAGCGTTGACGCCGCGCGGAACTGGTACAACAAATCCGAGGAAAACTATTCTTTGGATATCAACGGATTTGCGAGGCGGGTGCGGGAATACATAGAAGCGAAGTCAAAGGAAACAGGCAAAAAGCATTTTGTCATCTTCCTTTGCGACGAGATTGGGCAGTACATCGGCAGCGACAGCGGCCTGATGCTGAATTTGCAGACTGTCGTGGAGAGTCTGGGCACGGAATGCGGCGGACAGGCTTGGGTCATAGCAACAAGCCAGCAGGATATAGACTCTATCACCAAAGTGGATAGAGATAACTTCTCTAAAATTATCGGGCGATTTGACACAAGGCTTTCCCTTTCCTCCGCCAACGTAGACGAAGTTATCAAAAAGAGGCTGCTTGCCAAGACAGACACGGCGGCGGACAAGCTGCGCCTTTTATATGCCGGGAAAGCCGCCGTTATCAAAAACTTGATTTCCTTTTCTTCTTCTGACACACCGGAGAAGAGGCTGTACAGTTCCGCAGAGGAATTTGTGGACGTGTATCCTTTTATCCCGTATCAGTTCAACCTGCTGCAAGCGGTGTTCACGGGCATCCGAACCCACGGCGCGTCCGGCAAGCATCTGTCTGAAGGAGAACGCTCTTTGCTCAACGCCTTCCAAGAGGCGGCGGTTCAGTACGCCAATTTCGACGACGGTATTCTCATTCCCTTTGAGGCTTTTTACAAAACCATTGAGACCTTTTTGGATCACAATATCAAAGCTGTGATTATCAGGGCGGCAGAAAGCGCCGAGTTTGACGACGGGGCCTTGCAGCCCTACGACGTGGAGGTCTTGAAGGTTCTGTTTATGGTGAAGTACATCCCCAATGTGCTGCCCGCCAACCTCGAAAACATCACCACCGTCATGCTGGGAAATATCGATCAGGACAAAATTGAGGCTAAAAAACAGGTTGACGCCTCTTTGCGCCGTTTGGAGGAGCAGAAGCTTATCATTAAAAACGGCAATCAATTTATCTTCCTGACAAACGAGGAGCAGGACATCAACCGCGAAATACGGGAAATCAAGATTGACACAAGCGAGATCATCGATAAAGTCGGCGACAATATATTCTCCGCCTTGTTTGGACTCAATAAAAAATACCGCTATAACGACCGGTATGACTTTTCTTTTAACACAATCATTGACGACAGACCGAGAGGCGCGCAGAAAGAGGAAATCGGCATTCGGGTGCTGACTCCCATGTATGCCCGTGGTGACGTCGCCGAGCCGGAACTCAAAGCTATGTCCATGCGGGAGAGAAATGTTATTGTCGCGCTTCCTTCCGATATGTCCTACATCGACGAGATGGAGCAGGCTCTGCAAATCGAGACGTACATTCGCCGTAACGCCGGCAAGGTGTCCACCGATACGGTGGAGGACATCAAAACCACCAAAACCCGCGAGGGAAAGCAGCGAGTGGATAGATGCAAGGAGCTTATTTTCGAGGCGCTCAAAAAGGCTGATTTATATGTGAACAGCAATAAGCTCGATATCAAAGAGAAGCAGCCGTCAGAAAGGATTAACGACGCCTTCAAAACACTGGTGGAAGGTATTTATACAAAGCAAAACTACATCACTAATCCCTTTTATACCAACGACGACCTGCGGGAAGTTCTCACAGCAAAGGATGCTCAAGTTGTGTCCGGGGGCATGGAGGCCGTCGTTCCCAATCGTCTTGCCATAGAAGAAATGGAGGATGTTGTTGCCCGCAGCTCATACAAGAACATGCCGACCACCGTGCGCACCCTGATGGATCACTTTAACAAGATCCCCTATGGGTGGAAAGACATGGACATCGCAGGCATCGTCCTGACACTTTTCAAGAAGCAAGAAATCCGGTTGGAGCTTGGCGGCGAAAACATCTCCACAATCGACATGAATGTGATCAACTATGTGACAAAACGAGATTATTTGGATCGAGTCCTTGTGAAAATGCGTGTGAAAATCTCTCCCGCGTTGTTGCAGAACGCCAAAAACCTCGCGAAAGACGTATTCGGGAGAAGCGATCTGCCCGGTGACGAAGACGGTCTGATGGCGCGCTTTAAGGAGCTTGCTGCCTCCGAGCTTTCCAGAAACGACGGCAGCATCAAGGATTTGCTCCATGAATACGACAAGGCGGGATATCCCGGCAAAATCGTTTTGGAAAACGGCAGGAAGCTTTTTGAACAGGCCGATAAAATCAAGGACACATCAGCGTTTTACAATTACCTTGCTGAAAAAAAAGACGCCCTCCTTGACTACGAGGAGGATGTGCAGGACGTCAAGAAGTTTTTCAAAAACCAGAAGAATATCTTTGATAAGGCGCTGAAAATGCTGGCGATTTACGAAGCCAACCGCTCTTATGTGCTCGACCCGGAGACCATCAAAGTGGTTGAGGATATTGAGCGCATCACCCGCCTTCCGGAACCCTACGCGCAAATACATAAACTGCCGGAACTTATTGAGCGGTTCATCAAACGTTTCGGCGACCTGCTGGAGGCGGAATGCGAACCGATCCGTACGGACATCGAGTCGGACAAGGCTGAGACATTAGCTAATTTGGAATGCCGGCCTTTCAAGGATCGCTTTTCGGGAAAGGTTCAAGCGGATTTTTCGGCGCTGCTTGACAGACTTTCCCATGCCAACAATATCTACGAAGCCATCGCCATGCGCACGGAGAGCGACCGCATGAAGCAGCGATTTATTCAAAGCTTCGAAGAAGAGGAAGCGCGCCTGAAAGCGGAACAGGCCAAGGCCGGTGATGATGTAATCATTCAGCCCCCTGTACGGAAAACGAAAACGGTGAGTGTGAAAACCTTGTTCCACGGGACCCGTCAGATATCCAGCAAGGAGGATATTGACAAGCTCTTAAACGTGCTGCGCAAGAAGCTTGAGGCACAGCTTGAGGAGAATACAACGATTAAGATTGTATAGGGGTTCAATGAAGCGCACGAGAGGTTGATATAAATGGATAAGACTGCAATTAAAAACTACGCCGTGGCGGCCCGCAGGAAGCTGATCGACGCCGTACGACAGAAGGCTTATCAGCTGTATATCCGCGAGGAGATGGCGCTGCCGCCGGAAGAAGCGAAAAGCGCCCTGATGAACGACGGCATTTTTCTGACAAGCGAGCAGTATAAGTCCCGCGAGCGTCTGGTAAGCGAAATCAGCCGCCGCGTGGATGAGCTCGGCAATGAAAAGGGCTATAACGCCGTCATGGAGGAGATTGCCTACACCTGGTTCAACCGCCTCATCGCCCTGCGCTTCATGGAGGTCAACGACTATCTGCCCTCCGGCATCCGCATCCTTTCCAGCGTGGATGAAGGCCGCGCCGAGCCGGACGTTATCCGCGAGGCGGACCGGCTGGACTATGTGGATCAGGGCAAAATCGCCGAATATCGTGACTTGTCTTCCCAAAAACTGTACAAATACATTCTTATTTCGCAGTGCAACGCTCTTTCCTCCATCCTGCCGGGGATGTTTGAGAAGATCGACGATTATACCGAGCTTCTGCTGCCCGACGCCCTCTACGCAAAGGGCGGTGTCGTCCATGACCTTGTCCGCGGCATCGCCGGGGAGGATTTCCGCGATCAGGTGCAGATCATCGGCTGGCTGTATCAGTATTACATCTCCGAGAAAAAGGACGAGGTTTTTGCCGGATTGAAAAAAAACATCAAAATCAACAAGGAGACCATCCCAGCCGCCACCCAGCTTTTTACGCCGGAGTGGATTGTCCGGTACATGGTGGAAAACTCGCTGGGGCGGTTGTGGCTGGAGCATTGTCCTCCATCCAATGCTTGCGGAAACGCAGAAGAAGCATTACGCAAGTATTGGGTTTATTATATTGATGAAGCTGAACAGGACGAAGCGGTGGAAAAGCAGCTGCGCGAGTTGCAGCGGCAATATACATTTGATAACCCGACGCAGATCAAAATTATCGACCCCTGTATGGGCAGCGGTCATATTCTGGTGTATGCCTTTGACGTGCTCTATCAGATATACTTCAGCCAAGGTTATGCCGAGCGGGAGATACCTAATCTGATTCTCCAAAACAATATATACGGGCTGGACATTGACAAGCGGGCGGCGCAGCTTGCCTATTTCGCGCTGATGATGAAGGCCCGCAGCTACAACCGCCGCTTTTTCCGTCAGAAGAATATACCTGACGCCCACGTCCACGCCGTCATCGAATCCGACGGGGCGCAGTTGCATCATCTTGAGTACATGGGGCATGGGATGGATGAGACCGAGCGGCGGCAGTGCCGGGACGACCTGTCTTACCTGATCGGCCTTTTCTCCAACGCGCGGGAATACGGCTCCATCCTTAAAATTGACCGGACGTTGGATTATACCCAACTCCGGCGCTTTGTGGAGGACTGCCATTGGGGACAGTTGGATATATACACCAAGGGCATTGACCAGACCGAGCGGATACTGCTTGAAATTTTGGATATTGCGGAGATTATGACCCAAAAGTACGACGTGGTGGTGACTAATCCGCCATATATGGGCGGGAGCGGCATGGGTGCTAAGCTGTCAGAGTATGTGAAGAAGAATTATCCTGACAGTAAGAGCGATATGTTTGCGGTGTTTATTGAAAAATGCGGCGAAATGTTGAAGCCGAGCGGATTACAGGCGATGATTACGCAACATGCCTGGATGTTCTTATCCAGCTATGAGAAGTTGCGTAAAAAGCTATTACGGCGGGATATTGTTAATATGGCACATTTGGGCGCACGGGCCTTTGAGGAAATCGGCGGTGAGGTTGTTCAAACAACCGCTTTTGTGCTGCGCGACAGCAATGTGGCGGAGTATAAAGCCACCTATGCACGGCTGGTTGACTATAACAGCCAAAGTGCAAAGGAAAAAGCTTTTTTACGAGAGGAAAATTGGTTTACAGCGAAGAGAGAGAATTTCATGAAGATTCCTGGTATGCCGGTAGCATATTGGGTAAGTGAGCAAGCATTGAGTGCTTTTGTAAAGGGTAATTTGATCGGAAATATAGCGGCGCCAAAGCAAGGTTCAACTTTGGGAGATAATGCTTCATTTATCCGCTATTGGTTTGAAATTACATCAAACCTCAATAAATGGTATAGATGTATGAAGGGTGGCGAATACAGAAAATGGTATGGCAATACAATGTATTTGATCGATTGGGAAGATAATGGTAAGAGGGTAAAAAGTACTGGGCGAGCTACGATTCGTAGTGAAAACCTCTTGTTTAAGGAAGGAATTACTTGGTCAAATATATCAAGCGGAAATCCTTCGTTTCGCCTGATGGAGGCGGGATACTTTTTTGAGAGCACAGGATCAGTTTGCTTTATTGAAGAAAAAAAGCTTAAATACTTACTCGCTTTCTTAAACACACCTATAGTAAAAGTACTTTCAAATGTTGTTAATCCAACTTTACATTTGCAGTCTGGGGATGTTGCAAAACTACCTTTAATTTATATTGAAAAGTATTCGGCAAAAATTAACGGCCTTGTCGCTCAAAACATCGACATATCCCGCACAGATTGGGATAGCTTCGAGACCTCATGGGATTTTCGTGTGCATCCACTTGTAGGGTTAAAATTTTCTGGCGCATTCGCGTGGGGAGATGTCAAACCATCAAGCCGAATTTCATCCGCTTTCAATGCTTGGGAATTATTCACCGAAGGGCAATTTGAACGTCTTAAATCCAACGAGGAAGAACTCAACCGCATTTTCATCGAAATCTACGGCCTTCAGGACGAGCTGACCCCAGAGGTGGAGGACAAGGACGTGACCATCCGCCGGGCAGACCTCTCGCGGGATATCCGCAGCTTCATTTCCTACGCCGTGGGCTGCATGTTCGGGCGGTACAGTCTGGACGAGCCGGGGCTGAAATTCTCCGGAGGCGAATTTAGTGAGCAGTGGGCAGTGGTTAGTGGGCAGTATTACCTAAAGGAGGTTCTGCGGGAATATGGGTGTGCAGAGTTATCAGGAATTGATCGTTTGGCAAAAAGCAATGCAACTGGTGAAAGCGGAGGGGCAGGCAAGGACATCGACGAAAGAATTCGTACAGTTCCTGTCGATAGCGCGGGGCTCCAAAGCGGAACTTCAGACACACCTGCTGATATGTGTAGAACTCGGATACCTTGCCGATATGGATATAAGGCAAGCGATGGAATTGTCGGAGGAAGTGGGCAAAATGCTGGTTGCCCTTATAAAGAAACTGCCCACTGCCCACTAACCACTGACCACTACGGCGTCGAAACCGACGCCGTCATCCCCATCGGGGCAAACGACTACTTCGACGACGACATCGTGGTGCGGTTCGTGGACTTTGTCCGTACCGTTTACGGCGAGGATACCCTGCAAGAGAACCTTGACTTCATCGCGGAGGCGCTGTATCCGAACGGATACGGCACAGCGCGGGAGAAAATCCGGCGCTATTTCCTGAATGATTTCTACAAGGATCATGTGAAGACCTACCGGAAAAAGCCCATCTATTGGCTGTTCGACAGCGGCAGGCAGAACGGCTTCAAGACGCTTGTCTACCTGCACCGGTACGACAAGTTCACGGTGGCGCGTGTGCGCACCGATTACCTGCACCCGCTCCAGCGCAAGTACGAGTCGGAAATCGGGCGGCTGGAGATGCTCACCGGCATCACGGAAAACGCCGGTGAAAAAGCGGCCTACCGCAAGGAAATCGAAGCCCTGCAAAAGAAGATCGAAGAATGCCGGGCGTACGATCAGGTTGTGGCGCACATCGCGCATCAGGCTATCGAACTTGACCTTGACGACGGCGTGACGGTGAACTACGCCAAATTCCAAGGCATCGAAGTGCCGAGGGATGACGGCAAAACAATCAAGATGGATTTGCTGGGGAAGATTTAGGAGGAAGTTGCCATGAACCTGACCGAAATAAAAAAATCCCTTGAGCGGCAGTTTGCCCGCGAGTTCTCGCAGGGCAGCGTCCGCAATATCGTCTTTTGGTACGATGAGGAAGGGGTTTTCGCCGGGGATATCGACAACCTTGAGCTTGAAGGCGTGAAGATCATTAAGCTTTATGACAATAATATGTTTGCCGCAAAGCTATACATAGAAGAAACCGACACGGCCGGCAACCTGCTGGTCTATTCCCCGTTGCCCCGTCCTGCAAACAAGGAAAACTGGCTGACTGACACCATCAAGTACAGCCAGACCTTTTCGGCCGACGAAACATCGCTGAACATGCTGAACTTCAAAATCGACAGTTCACTGCGCCATGTGGTGGCGCGGTACAAGCTGTTTTTCCGAAGCAGCGAACGTCGCAAGCGATTTGAGGGGTATCAGCTTGCGCCCTATACAGAGGCCAAAATTGATCTGGGGGTATTGTCAACGCTCAGCAAGCTGCCCGCGCCCAATCTTGATCATGTTGTGAGAACGCTATTAATTGAGCTGGCGGAAGGAGAAACCACGATATACGACAGCATCGTCAAGTTAGGTAACATAGACGCGCTATGGACGCTAATTCAGAGGGCTTACGGTTATGGCTTCGCTGAACAAAGTCTTGAAAAACTGGCGATAATGCTTTTGGTCACGCATTTGTCCCACAGCGTCAACGGCAACTTGCCGAAGGAATGGCAGACGTATGTGTCCTCAAACTCCAATTGCTTTGTGTTTGTAGATAACTTCATGAAGAACACTCAGGTTTGGAATGCGTATAATAAGCTTGCCGGTTTTGTGGCGGACAAGCTTAATCTGATTGAGCGCATACGGAAGTGGAACATTGACGACATCATCGACTGTGATACTTTTGAGGAGTTCGACCACAGCATTATCAGCCGGATTTGCGCGAATATCAGCCTGCAAGCGGGCGAATACGAACGATACCGCATGGTCATCCGCAGTCGGAGAAACCGGCGTTTCTATCGGCAGTTTGAAACAGAATACGACACCTTGCTGTACGCTTGCGAGTTCTTGGAGCTTAGCCTGAAGCACGCCGGCCTGCCGGGACTTACCATGGCGAAGCTTTTTAAAAATTATATAAAAACCTACTATAGGCTGGACGGCAGTTACCGGCATTTCCTGCTGAGCTATGACAAGCTCGCGGAGCAGGATCGTTTTATGCCGCTTTTTGAAAAGGTAGAAAACAGTTATACCAATTGGTATCTAAATGAGCTTTCCATGAAATGGTGCGCGTTTCTGGATGACGAGACAACATGGCAGGTCTCCGGCGTGACGTCGCAGCAGGGTTTCTATGAGAAGTATGTCAGGCGCTTTGTTTCTAACAATGAACGGCTGGTTGTCATTATCTCGGACGGCCTGCGCTATGAATCGGCGGTGGAGTTGAACGCCATGCTTAACGGAGAACAAAAGGGGACCAGCAAGCTGGATGCGATACTGGGTGTGATTCCATCATACACAGCCTTGGGAATGGCGTCTCTTTTACCGCACAAGAGCATTGCCGTGACGGATAAAGCGGATATCGTCATCGACGGCATCTCCACCAAGGGAACAGAAAACCGGGAGAAAATCCTGAAGCTTGTAAAGGAAGAATCTGTTGCTATTACCTATGAAAATTTCATGAGCTTGACAAAGCGGCAATTGACAGAGAAGTTTTCCGGCGTGAAGCTTATTTACATCTATCACAATACGATTGACGCGCGTGGTGATAACGCGGCCACCGAGCATGAGGTGTTCGAGGCTACGGAAAAGTGTTTTCGGGAGCTTGCCGGGCTTGTCAGGGCGCTTAGAAACAATATCAGCGCCATCAATATCCTGATTACCGCGGACCATGGGTACATTTATCGCCGGACGCTTCTTGCGGAAAGAGATAAGACCCCCAAAGAAGACGCTATCGGTATAGAATCGAAGCGCAGGTTTATTTTGACGAAAGCAGATGCCGATATCCAGGGAACACAGGTGTTTTCGTTGAATTATTTGACAAAAGACAAGACGGATATCCGCGCCATTATTCCCCGTGTGACAAACTGCTATAAGGTGCAAGGTTCCGGTAGTTGCTATGTTCACGGCGGGACAAGCTTGCAAGAGGTCGTTATACCGGTCATTAAGTTTAAGAGTGACAAGAACCTCCGCCGCTCCATGAGTGCGAAGAAGGTGTCGTTGAGTCTTACCAACCTGTCACGCAAAATCACCAGCGTCATTACTCATCTGACTTTCTTCCAGAATGAGCCGGTAGGTGAAAAGCTTCTGCCTCTACGTGTGACGGCGTATTTCGCGGATGAGGTAGGAAACAGAATTTCCAATGAGAATATCATCATAGCGGAGAGCACGAGCGGCAATCCCGCCGAGCGTACATATAAAGAAAAGTTCACACTGAAGGATATGGCGTATGACAAGGCAAAGGAGTATTATCTCATTCTCAAAGACGAGGATAAGCTTGTAAACAGGGAATATGCCAGAATCCCGTTTGTTATTGACCTTGTATTCGGCGGCAGTATTCAGTTTTAGAGGGGCGGGTTATGTGTTTCTAGTTTTGTAGTGCCACTATTTTGAGAACAGCCCGAAGAACAGCACGGCGGTAACGTATTAAAATTTGCGGATGTATACCAGTTTAGTGAGGACGAGCTAAAATTTGTTACACGGAGAAGGTGATCCGGTTCTTCGTATCCGGATGAGGCAAAAGATCTAGAGGAATATGCCTTTTATCAGGCGAATGGCTTTGAAGAAGCAGGTAACAGCAGACTGCTTTACAAATTTGTGGGACGCATCTAAATCGCGATTGGCACCCCGACAGTAGTTGCAAAATGTGTAGAGATCATACGCAGCAAGGAAATGAAAAAAATATGGGAGGAAATGACTCCTCCACTCCGGGCTGATGATATAGTTAAGCTGGCAGTCGGCCCGAAGAAGTATAAGGATATAAACTTTACGGACTGGGAGACAATCCTCTCGGAGATCATAGTTGGGAACTCTTTTGGGGTTGACCGGATTGACTACCTGTTGAGGGATTCATATCATGCTGGTGTTGCCTACGGGAAATTTGATCACTACCGCTTAATTGACACTCTTAGAATTCTACCCAGGTCAACTGGTGAAAATAATGTCTCTATTGAACCTGTTTTAGGCGTTGAAGAAGGTGGGCTCCATTCGGCAGAAGCCCTTCTTCTTGCCCGTTATTTTATGTACACGCAGGTGTATTCCCATAGCTTCCTTTGACTACATTTTTATCAGGCCGGACTTGGTTAAGGGAGCAAATGAATGGTTGAAAAAGAACAGAAATGATATTATAAAATTGTTTCTTTGGAGGGTTAGTTTATGGAAGATGCCAGACGTCAGGCAGTGGTGCTTTCATTGATTGAAAAATTGGATCTTTATGGCATTTGGTGTGGTGAAACACACATCCAAAAAAGCCTTTATTTCCTGCAGGAAATGTTAAAGGTGCCGACCTGTTACGATTTTATTCTTTATAAGCACGGGCCGTTTTCGTTTGATTTTCGGGACGAACTTGCTGTTATGCGTTCAAAAATGATCATCGAACTGCAAAGCAAGCCTTATCCGTACGGACCATCGCTTCATCCAGGAGAGGCCGCGGAAAGGCTTAAAGAGCTTTATCCAAAAACCACCAAAGAATATGAGCAGAAGATTGATTTTATTGCGAAGAAGCTGGCTTGTTTGCGTGTTGCCGAACTGGAGCGGTTGGCGACTGCCTTGTATGTGACGTTGGAAAAAGGCGGGGACAAAAAGGTACAAGCCCGGGCTATACGAATCAATGAACTAAAGCCTCATGTAAAGATAGATGAAGCCTTACGGGCTGTTGAAGAAGTTGAGTCGTTGATGGCTGAGGCAGAAATTATGTTTCATTAAAAGGCTAGACCTTTGTGAGGGGTAGGGCTTGTATCCTTCCATAAAAGGAATTTAGAAGTTATCGGTTAAAGCGGAACCTTCGGTTATTTGTTATAGACCGGGGGTTTTTCTTTTCCACAAGCGCAGTTGCGCATTCCCACCACAGGTGCATGCCAGCCTGAGGAATTATTGGGTTGTTTTAAATCTGTTATTCACGACCATTTGGCCGGTAAACACACTATTGGAGTTTACCCTCTTTTACCTGATGAAACCTGCTGGTTTCTTTTAGCAGATTTTAATAAAAAGACCTGGCAGGAAGATTCCGTCGTATTTCTTGAGACTTGCGTGGAAATGGGTATTTCTGCAGCATTGGAGCGTTCCCGTTCCGGTAATGGTGGTCATATATGATTTTTTTCAATAGTCCCATTACAGCCTCTTTAGCTCGAAAACTGGCTCTACTATCCTGACCCGCACAATGGAACGAAGGCATCAAATAGGTTTTGATTCCTATATCGGGGAAGGTTTTGATGACGCTAGACTGGACACCCTTTTTCTGGTTATGCCCATCTCCTGGCGAGGTACACTGCAGCAATATGCGGGTCGCTTGCACCGATTGCATGATCAAAAGCGAATCGTCCAGATTTATGATTACGTCGATGTTAATGTACCTGTGCTAATGCGCATGTATGAGAAGCGCCTCAAAGGATACAACGCCATTGGCTATAGAATTCAGGGAAAAGAGAAGATGTGAATTTGAAGAAGAGGGCAAAAATAACGGTCCTATGACCCTTTGATTGCTGAATTAGTTCCCAGCCTTTGGTTTCTTCCAGACCTATTTAAGTATGGATCTATATATGGTAAAATTAATATCAGGTTAATTATATTTGTAAATGATCTGTGGTGTGATCAGATGAAAATAACCTCTTTGGAATGGGATGCTGCAAATATCACCCATATTGCCCGCCATAATATTAGCCCTGAGGAACTGGAAGAAGCGGTTTATGACAACCCCGGAATCTGGGAACGTGGTCGAACCGGACGTTACTATCTTTTGAGTAGAACGCTGTCTGGGAGATATATTTTTGCAGTGTTTGAATATATGAAAAACGGATTGGCGCGGCCAGTTACAGCACGTGACATGACCGATACTGAACACCGCCGGTACGAAAGGAGATGCGGAAAATGAGCAAAAAAATCCCTCACTTTAAAAGCGAAGAAGAAGAAGTGAGATTTTGGGATGAACATTCTCTTGATGAGTTTGAAAATGAGCTTAAAGAAGTAAATGTAGAGTGTGTTAGAGACAACGATGTCCTACCTGTCAGACTGGACCGTAACGATATCCAGCATCTAAAAAACCTTGCCAGGAAAAAGGGCCTTACACAAGGCGCTCTCGCCCGCATGTGGATTAAAGAAAGGCTGGTACAGGAAAAGATTCAAAATAACTAAATTACCACTTTTTTAAGCTTCTAATATTACATTCATATTATGTTGATAAACTCTGCTAAACTTTGGAGAAGCCTTTTTAGAGCATGTTTGTCCGCTGTGGATTTAATCCGGTACGGTCCGCCTCCACCAATGAAGTATTACACGAACACCTATTACTTCAAAGGCGGCTTTGCAGTGACGGTGTTTTTGTGACGAATTAATACGGGCAGACTTGGGTATTATTATTACCCTTGGTTCTGCGCGTACTTGTTTTGTAAGCGTCAAAAAGAAGGGAGGTTAAGTTAAGTTTTGGAGGGGATTCCATAACTCCGGCGAATTAGACAAAGATACTGTTATTTTAATGATAGAAACTAAGTAATTGGGAGATAATCTGATGCCAAAGCCGAACGCTGAAATTAATCCCCGGCTAATTAGTGCTGTTACTGGGCAAGGTCTTACAACTATCAAGGACATGCCGACTTATGACATGTTGCCGGGTAAATATGCGAAAAAAGTCGCGGCCAGAAAAAAACGAATTTTTTCGATGTACGGACCGAACAAACATAATCTGATTTGCGGACACTGCGGTCGCAAAGCAAAGTATGATCTTGGGCTTGTTATGTTCAATTCCCGTCGATGGCTGGAACACGACGAACAGCGGCAAAAATCAAAAAAACAAACCGAAAAGGATTTAATGGATTATATTCAGTCTACTGCTTATTTTCGCTGCAAGCACTGCAACGGAGCGGGGAAGTGGGAAAATGCGTCCCCCATGTTGTTTTTGGGGATTATGGCAGAACTTATGATGGGCGGGAAATTAGACGGGAGTAAGTATGCGACAGGGGAATCCAGACTGTTTGACGGGAGCAGACCCCGGTGGATCAGTGATGGTGAAGAGCGTTTTTTGGACAAATTGCAGGAGGAGGGGGGATATGACGCCTATCTCTGGAACCGCCTCGGCAACCTGTACTATAAAGGTAGTCGGCCTGAGCTGGCGGTAGTTGCTTTCGAACATTCTCTTCGTTTAGATCCTGCACAAATAGAATCTCACTTTTCGCTGGGCAATATATTAGTCGAAATCGGTGAAGACGAAAGCGCCGCGTATCATTTTCGTATGATGCTGGTTTATGCCCGCCTCTATCAAAAAATGGAGTCTTTGCAGATGAGGGACATGTTGACTGCCGGATTACAGTGTCTGTTCGAGATTCATCAATGTTCCAAAGGCGCTATTCCTTTTATTCCCTACGGCGAGGAACTGGCAGAATTGGATGGATTGGGGGAACAACAAGCAGACCATATACCGGAAAACTTTCTTTCTTTTATAGACCTGCAGATATACCCTGATTGTCCGGAATCTTTTTGGCCGATTGCTGAGATGTATATGGGGAACCGGAGAATGGAGATTCCCGCCCATGACCGTACCCTGGACAAGTATCTTCCAGGCAATAGGATGACTGAGACTGGGAAGAAGGAAGATGTTGACACAATGAAACAGGATAGTATTTTTTCACAAAGAAAGGGAAGCGCTATGCTTTCTTTGGGCACCAAACAATGCCCTATTGTGGTAAAGGTAAATTCGGAAGAAAAGGGCCGGAAGATTGCCCAAATTTGTGATCGGTTTGGAGTGCATTATATTATGGGATTCGAGTTGACGGAAGATTTGTCCGACTTAAAACAAGTGCTCAAAGAAAAGTTAGCCCCAGCCAATCCTTACGATTTGTGTCCCTGCGGTAGCGGTACTAAATATAAGTTTTGCTGTGCAAAAAAGATAAAAAACTTGGACATTGACCGGTTTATAGCTGATTATACAGGTAGAGAGGTACTATGAGCCGACAAGATATCCGTAAAAAAGTGTGGGAATGTGCAAGTCAACTAATTGAGGAAAAAGGATATGCAAGCCCGGTTGATCTCTTAGTAAAAATGGGACGGTTAAAACCGAAGAGAGTGAAACCGGTGAAATTACAGGATATAATTGACGAGATGGAAATGCAGATGGATGAATGCCATAAATACCTTAATACTGAGACCGGTGAAATAATTACTGTCAGTTCTGAAGAACTCGGAATTGCCGAAGAATCAGAAGAAGATGATGATTTTTCAGAGTACCCCGACTGGCAGAGGGACTCTGTTGATCAAGCCTTGGATGTAGTAATGAACTGGGGCAATGGCAAATATATTGAGTTGCCGGACAAGTGGGATATACATGAATACAGCATCATAGAAGCTTTCTGCGGTTCTGTGAGTAATGACAGAATCAGTAATGCGCTTTATTCTGCTATTCAAGGGCGCGGCGCGTTCCGAAGGTTTAAAGACGCAATCCGCAGATACGACATTGAAGATTCCTGGTACAAATTCAGGGATGAAGCATTTAAAAAATTAGCTGTTGAATGGTGTGAAGAAAATAATATTCCCAATGTAGAAACTTGATACCATTAAATGTAACTTAAGAAGATAAAATAGCAAACTGCTTAGGAGCAACTGTGTCAATACAACGTAATACTTTTTTAAGGTATTATGACTCATTTGTTCTATTGCCTATCTATGATAATAGCATCTCATAAACCTTTTTATTTTCAGCGTTTATCCGTTCGAATTGTTTATTTTGCAGTTCTTTTTCTTCCTCTGTGCGTTCATCTACGTATCCAATATCTTTACAAACCTCATCCCAAGAAACAAATTCCGCTGTGCCATTTTCTATTTCCTTGCTGCGTTCCTTCAATATATTAATTTCATTTTTAATATTTGCCTCGACATCAGCAGCATCATAACCCAAAAAAGTAAGCTCGTACAGGGAATGTGCCACAACAACCGCCGCACTATATGCTTCAACGCATTTTTCTATAACCTCGAAGGATAGCAATTCGCTCCACGGTAATAGCTCCAATGCATAATGTTCATTATCGCCAGGCTTAATTCCGAATACATCATAGGTATAAGTACCGGGTTCTAACCCGTCTTCAATCCTTGCTACAGCCAAGCGCATTCCGTAGTGATTTGGCTCAGGCATTAATGACTTTAGTTGATTGAAAACCTTAAAGTACGCTTCAAATGCTTCATCAATCATACTATATTCTTTTTCAAGCTCTGTCCAAACGTCATCAAATACAACTGTTTTCAATAATTCCATAAAGGTCAAAAAAATCACTCCTTAAGCTAACCACTTTGATTATACATCATACAAATCTTCATGTAACGTTAGAAAAATTATGACGCTCACAACCCGATAAATTAGAGGAAGAAACATGGCGAGTACGATATTTTTCGGTGTCCGGGCAAAGTTGCTGCCGCTTTATGAACAGCTTCGCGGCATGGCGATGGAAAAACTCGGCGCGTTTGACGAGCATGAGACATCGAGCGCAATGCTGTGGAGACATCACTCCGCTTTTGCCGAGATAAGTGCCAAAAAGGGATTCGTGATGAGAGCCTTCTGGATTCGGCACCATTTTAATGAGCACATTACCGCCAGAAGGCGGTTATTTGCTTTTAAAAGAAAAAGCGGTCTTCGGTTAGGTAAACGGAGACCGCTTTGTTATCGCCCTGGCCGCTTACCATGTTGTTATCTGGTTGTTTACGTGATGTGCCTCGACTTCAATAACACTATTTATCGCAAAAGCATACTTTTATTAGTATATAAAATTAAAAAAAAAGGATGAACCGGATGGACTTGGCTGGTAAAGTTGTGGTCGCGCAGGGCGGTGGACCGACAGCTGTAATCAATCAGTCACTGGCTGGTGTGGTCTTGGAGTCCCGAAAATTTCCTCAGGTGTCAAGGGTTTACGGAGCGATTAATGGTGTGGAAGGCATTGTTAATGAAAATTTTATTGATTTAACCCAGGAAACAACCAATAACCTGGAGCAAGTGGCCAAAACACCCTCATCTGCTCTTTTATCAACAAGGGTAAAGCCCGACGAACAATACTGCAAGGAGATTTTTAAGGTTTTAGAGGCGCATGATGTCCGTTATTTCTTTTATATTGGCGGTAATGACTCAGCTGAAACACTTCGGATTGTTAATAAGTATGCTAAGCAGTCAAAATATGAATTTAGAGCAATTCATATCCCGAAAACAATTGATAATGATTTGATTTTAAATGACCATACACCGGGCTATGGTTCCGCGGCAAGGTTTGTGGCGCAGACCTTTATGGGTATTAACCTTGACAACAGGGCGCTGGCGGGTGTGCATATCGGGGTTTTAATGGGCAGGCATGCGGGGTTTTTAACAGCTGCCTCTTCAATTTCGCAAAAGTACTGTGACGATGGACCACATCTTATTGATTATAAACTAACTCCGCTGGAGGATGTAGCCAACAAGACCAGACATATGCCGGATGAATTCATTAATGCGGCAGGCAACCACGTGACAGACGCTTTTAAATACTACGTGACACCGTTGCTCGGCACAGGACTGCGGTCGACGCACAGGCTCAGAGCGCCGCGAGTGCCAAAGATTCTCACCAAATAAACCAATAGAAGGGATTGGGCTGTTCAGCTCAATCCCTTGATTTTATTTATTGACAGAACCGTCAACTTATTTTCGATGAACTTACTATACTCCTGAGCATTGTTTCCAGATGATTATTGCTTAGAGCTGGTTGCTGCAGTTTAAGACGTTCCTGATCTTGTGCTTGACCATGCTTTTAATGGCCCCCCTGGCTGGTTTGAGATACTGGCGGGGGTCAAAATCAGCGGGGTTGTTAGCAAAATGCTCCCGGATGGTAGCCGTCATGGCCAGGCGGAGATCGGTATCAATATTTATTTTGCATACCCCCATTGTTCCGGCCTTGCGAAGCATCTCTTCGGGAACACCCTGGGCACCCTTGATCTCTCCCCCGTATTGATTGCATTTGGCCACAAACTCCGGTAGCACGGTGGAGGCGCCATGCAAAACCAGGGGATAACCGGGCAGGAGAGATGCTATTTTTCCCAGGCGGGCGAAATCAAGCTTGGCTTCCCCCTTGAACTTATAGGCTCCGTGACTGGTGCCAATCGCGATCGCCAGGGAATCACAACCTGTTTTTTGGACAAATTCGACGGCCTGGTCAGGATCGGTGTAGCTGGAATCCGCGGCACTGACCTTCACATCATCCTCGACACCGGCCAGCCGCCCCAACTCGGCTTCCACCGTTACACCCTTGGCATGGGCATACTCTACGACCTTTTTAGTCAAGGCAATATTTTCGGCAAAAGGCAGCTTTGAGCCATCGATCATCACCGAGGTAAAACCACCGTCAACACAGGACTTGCAAATCTCGAAATCCTCCCCGTGGTCCAGGTGCAGGCAAATTGACAAACCGCTGTCCTCTACGGCAGCCTCAACCAGTTTCATCAAGTAAATATGTTTGGCGTATTTCCGTGCCCCCGCCGAAACCTGCAAAATCAAAGGGGCTTGTTCTTCCTTGGCCGCATCAACAATTCCCTGGATAATTTCCATGTTGTTGACATTAAACGCTCCGACGGCACATTTCCCATAAACTTTTTTAAACATTTCAGTTGAAGTTACCAGTGGCATATTTTTCCCTCCCTTTTTGGTGTGCATATTCTTATTTAAGAAACTCTTCTATATTGTTCCAAGGTTATCCTCTAATATTTCGTGATTTTGTTAATTATGAAATATATTCTTTAGCTGATAATCCTTAAAGGAAGATGAAGATTTTAAGAGAATAGTTATTTGTAAGACTATGCCTTACCGAATACCTAGGCGAAAATAATGGCAATGGGTTTCGTCTTTCAAGTATAACTTATATTATGGAGGGTTGTGCTTTGGATAATTTTACCACAAAAGAGCTGATGGAGCAGCAGGATTATCTCGAGCTCCTGTCTCAAAAATTTCCCACTATATCACAGGCGGCATCCGAGGTCATCAACCTCAAATCCATTTTGAATCTTCCCAAAGGCACCGAGCACTTCCTTACCGATCTTCATGGAGAATATGAAGCCTTTAACCATGTGATGAAAAATGCCTCGGGCGTTGTAAAAAGAAAAATCTATGATGTGCTGGGAAAGACACTTTCTAGAAATGATATCAATGAGCTTGCATCACTCATCTATTACCCTGAAGATAAGCTTCACCTGGTCAAAGAGAGGGAGGCTAACCTTTCCGACTGGTATGAGGTCACCATTTACAGGTTGATCCAGGTGTGCAGGGACACTTCGTCAAAATATACCCGTTCCAAGGTCAGAAAAGCGCTTCCTCCGGATTTTGCCTACATCATCGAGGAACTGCTCCATGAGGATGAGTACAGGTTCAACAAAAAAGAATACTACAATAAAATCATCGATACTATTGTTGGGCTGGATATGGCAGACGACTTTATTATCAGTATCTCCACCGTGATCCAGAGACTCACCATCGATCATCTGCATATAATCGGTGACGTTTACGACAGAGGACCAGGACCTCATTTCATCATGGATACCCTGATAAAACATCATTCCGTGGATATACAGTGGGGAAACCACGACATTCTCTGGATGGGCGCAGCTGCAGGCAACCGCTCCTGCATTGCCAACGTTGTCCGTATCTGCCTGAGATACGCCAACATGGATATCTTGGAAGAAGGCTATGGGATCAATCTATTTCCCCTGGCTACATTTGCCATGACCGCCTATAAGGACGATGAATGCAGCAAATTTAAACCTAAAATGAGCTCCAGCGATATCGTGCCGGATTCGAGTATTGATCTTCTTGCCAAAATGCATAAGGCGATCGCTATGATCCAGTTCAAACTCGAGCATGAGCTTATATTAAACCACCCTGACTATGATATGAATGATCGGTTGCTTCTGGATAAAATCAATTATGAGGAACACACCATCAACGTCGGAGGCGTAGTATACAAACTGAATGACCAGACCTTCCCGACCATCGACCCCAAAGAGCCCTGGAAGCTGACCGAAGAAGAAAAATCAGTGATCGACAAGCTCCGTTATACATTTCTGAAAAGTGAAAAGCTCCAAAAGCATATCCGGTTCATGTTCGCCAAAGGCAGCATGTACCTAAAATACAACTCCAACCTGTTGTTCCATGCATCCATTCCCATGAATTCCGACGGGACCTTTAAGAAGATAAAACTCAACGGTGTGGAATGTTCAGGCAAGTATCTGCTGGACAATTTGGAGCAATGGTCCCGGGAAGCCTATTTCGGCAGAGAAAACAAGGACAACTCTACAGACATTCTTTGGTATCTATGGTGCCACCAGGATTCCCCGCTGTTCGGCAAGGACAAGATGGCAACTTTGGAAAGATATTTCATTGATGACAAAACTCCACACAAGGAACACTATACCCCCTATTATACTTTGGTCAATGATGAAAAGACCGCAAGGATGATTCTTGCGGAGTTTGGGCTTGATCCGAAGAAGGGACATATCATTAATGGACATGTGCCTGTAAAGACTAGAAAAGGGGAGAGTCCAATAAAGGCTAACGGTAAGCTACTGGTTATTGACGGCGGATTTGCGAAAGCCTATCAAAGCCAAACAGGTATCGCCGGTTATACTCTGATCTATAATTCCTACGGTCTGATGCTGGCAAGCCATGAGCCTTTCGAGTCCGTAGAAAAATCGGTAAACGAAGGAATGGATATCCACTCTACATTAAGCGTTGTTGAGAAGGTTGTTGACCGGAAGAAGATATCTGATACCGATAATGGCCAGAAGCTGAAAAAGCAAATCTATTATCTTGAGATGCTCTTAAGCGCTTTCCGTACAGGTGTTATCAAAGAAAAATTATAGCCGGATTAACCATTTGTTATCATATCGTTCCAATATGACCTCCAACACCCCTTCTAAAAGAAAACCATTTGATGTTTAGTGTTCGAATACAGGGAATAAATCATTAGTAGAACTTCTGGATGAAGGTTTCGTTACAAATAAGGTACATCATCAGGAAAGCTCTCCCTCCAAAAAGATTTATACAATCACCAAAGAAGGATTGGCCGAATTGAAAGAATGGGTGCTTTCTTCTCCGGAACCTCCTGAATTAAAGAATCCATTTCTTATTCAGCTTGCTTGGGCGGATCAGCTTCAGACAGACGAATTAAACACTCTGCTATCCGGATATGAAAACCGAATCCGGATGCAAATCTTACTAGAAAAAGAAAAACAACTCAGGGGCTCTTTTTCTCCGGCCAGGACTGCCCGGGAAATCTATTTATGGGACATGATTTACGAAAATATCATTTCATCCTACGAAAATGAATTAACCTGGCTTGAAAAAATACGCAAGGAGATCAGCACTGAACACAGGGAGGAGACAAATAAAATGAATTATACCGTCATTGAAAAGAACAACAATAAATATATTGAATGTTTTTCAACAGAGACCCCGATTCGTAAGGAACAGGATGTGTTGGACCTGATTGCTGCTTGCGGTGAAAATAATACTAACCTCTTAATGCTGCATGCAGAAGCTTTAGCTACCGACTTTTTTAAACTTAAAACAGGATTAGCCGGTATGATTTTGCAAAAGTTCGTAAACTATCACGTCAGGACTGCAATTATTTTACAGGAAGGCTTTAAAATTACCGGTAAATTCAAAGAATTACTAGCTGAATCCAAGAAAGGCAATGACTTCAGAGTGTTTAACAACACTAGAGATGCTGAAAATTGGTTAATAAACTAATAATGAGTGGAGAATCGTACAATGAAAACAAACCATGCTTTTAAGTCTCCGCAAGGGAAAGCTGCTGTTTTAGAATCTTATGATGCATTGCTTGAACATTGGACTTTGCAAGGGTTTTAGGGTAAAAGCACAAATTTCTTGACACTACCTGCAGACACCAAAGGCCACGACATAAAAACCTTTGGTGATACCACCGGCAATACGCGAAAACATAACCGCTAATGTCAACCGTTGGCGACAAGGGAGGGGATTCTTTTTGTGTAACTCCTGTTGTTGGAATAAATAGTATAATATGGATTTTTGTATCTCATATGATATAATAAGTAGGATGTTTATGTACAGGAAGCAAGGGCAGGGTTTAAGGGTATTCTAAGTATTAGGTTGAAGAGCCGGGTATGGGTCTGGAGAAAATGTAAAAATGCTTTGGAATGGGTGGCGACAAAGATGCGGGATATAACTCTGGATTATTCAAATGTGTTGGACTTTATCAGTCAGCTGGAAATGGCACGATTGGAAGAAACGGTAAATCTATATCATCGAATGCTTCATAACGGAACTGGAGCAGGCAGCGATTTTTTGGGATGGCTGGACCTACCCAACAGCTATGATCAGGAAGAGTTTGAAAGGGTTAAAGCTGCTGCGGAGGATATAAGAAAGAAAGCTGGAGTTTTTTTAGTCGTGGGGATAGGGGGATCCTACCTTGGAGCCAGGGCCGCTATCGAAATGTTAGGCCACTGCTTCTATAATGAAGTGCCTGGAGATAAAAGAAGGGGCCCTAAAATATATTTTGTAGGTCAAAATGTCAGTTCCCTCTATATAAACAGTCTATTAGAAGTGATCGAGGGACAAGATATTTGTGTGAATGTTATCTCGAAGTCGGGGACAACTACGGAACCTGCCCTAGTGTTTAGGATACTAAAGGAATACATGGATAATAAATATGGTAGAGTTGAGGCCGGCAAAAGGATCTACGCCACCACGGATAAGAGTAAAGGCGCCCTGAGGTTACTATCGGAACAAGAAGGCTATGAGACTTTTGTAGTACCGGATAATATAGGTGGAAGGTATTCGGTGCTGACTTCCGTGGGGCTGCTGCCGATGGCTGTGGCCGGAATAGATTTAAATGAAGTGATGCGGGGGGCTCAGGTCGCGGCAAAGGATCTCGGTGTGAGCAGCTTAAATGACAATATGTGCTATCAGTATGCCGCCCTTAGAAACATTTTATATGATAAAGGCAAAACCATAGAGGTCCTGGTAAATTACGAGTCCAGCCTATTTTACCTGGGTGAGTGGTTTAAACAACTTTTTGGAGAGAGTGAAGGGAAGGATGGTAAAGGAATATTCCCTGCTTCTCTAAATTTCACCACAGACCTGCACTCAATGGGACAATACATACAGGACGGGAGAAGAAACTTGTTTGAAACCGTCATAAATATCGAAAGCTCCCATAATGATATCGTTATAAAGAAAATTAAAGGAGATATGGATGGACTAAACTATTTAGAAGGGAAAACTATTAGCTTTGTCAATAAGAAAGCAATGGAGGGGACTATAGCGGCCCATGTTGAGGGAGGAGTGCCCAACCTAATTATCAATGTTCCTGACATTGCGGCATATTACTTCGGGTATTTGGTATATTTCTTTGAAAAGGCCTGTGCAATGAGTGGGTACTTACTAGGAGTAAACCCCTTTAACCAACCCGGGGTGGAGGCCTACAAAAAGAACATGTTTAAGCTTTTAGGGAAGCCTAAAGGGGAATAGATAAATAGAAAAAGAATTTCCATATACACAAACTTATGGACCTGTTGGCAAAGTGTCCTTCTTTACCGCCTTACCATTTTGTTAATAAGTGGTAAGGTAGTAGTATTTGCCCTAATATATGGATGACTTCCTCGGAATGTTTATAATCATGATTTGTAAACCATATCATAAGTTTTTTTCTCCATAATTCCCTGCAAAACATTTATATATAATTTTACCAATATTGGAAAAACCTTCTCGCAATAAGAATTTTAATTTTGTTTACAAGGAATAAAACAGGGGGGTTGATAGTGCCGGTATAAGCTTATCCCGTCATAAAATAAGGAAAGAGGAACAGACAGACAGTATGTTTCTCTCTCCTTATTTTAAACTGACATATGTTAGTGCTCTAAGGAATTATCATTTGTGAGGGATATGAACTATTTGTCCGCGTCTGAGGTGCATGTGATCAATCCTTGGATTGTGACGTATAATTTCATTGACCGGTATATTGTACCGCCTCGACAGCACCCAGAGAGTTTCACCTTGGCTTATGGTATGGTGGTAATAGCCTGTATACGGATAATAGGGCTGAGCAGGGTATTCTTCTGATGGTTCTACTATTGTTGTTGTAGTTGGGATACAAATTACTTGACCAATCTGGAGGTTATTAGGATCAATGCCTGGATTTAGCGAAATAATAGCTGAAACACTAACACCGTACATTTGTGCCAATTTAGAGTAAGTGTCACCTGACCGGATAACATACTGTTGACTTCCCAAAGGACAGCTTGCCATTTTATCACCATCTTTTTATTGATTATATATAATATGCCAATAAGTGGTTAGGGGTGAATAAAGTGACAAGTTTATCGATGTCACGAAGGATGAGTCATTATCTGAGATATTTAAGCTTAAGCTTAAGCATTTATCTTAGCCAAATGTTGGGCGATTTTGTCCTTGTGCAGTTTAACATAATTGCAACTTGGGGTTTTGCCACATTTCCAGCAGGACATGTCATATGCGGAATTTATAGT
This sequence comes from Pelotomaculum isophthalicicum JI, assembly GCF_029478095.1. NCBI lineage: Bacteria > Bacillati > Bacillota > Clostridia > Eubacteriales > Desulfotomaculaceae > Pelotomaculum > Pelotomaculum isophthalicicum. Next base: position 26,378 of record NZ_JAKOAV010000007.1, read on the forward strand.
ATGACATTCAGGACATGAGTAATGTTCGATCATTTCCATATACCATTTTTCAAACCCCACTTCCTTGATGCGCTCCTGGGATTGCCAAATCTCTATTCGATGCGGCATTTGGGCCTGAAAAATTTTCAATTCAGCACAAGGATATTCCGCACATTCACCGCAGAAGTCTATCCCTTTTTCAGTCGCGCACTGTGCCATTTTACAATTTTCTTTACAGTAAAAACAACGTTTTTCCGACCGGCAGCCATGGCATTCTAATTCTCCAACCGGGCGTTGGAAACGTCCCGCAATTGTTTTTAGCCTTTCCGGATCTTCATTGGTTCCTATAAATGAGTTGCATGCGGGACAAAACAACCCGCAGACGGCTGCCAGCCGTTTGTCCGGCATAAGAAGGTTTCCCTTAGTTCTATTCATCATTTTAAACCTTCCTCTTTACTATTATCCAGATGATCCCTCCATTTTTCATCAGCGGAGGGAGCCAGTTGAGGTCCTCTGCCAATTGACATTTTGCCCTGGTAATATCTTTGTTTTATTTCGGAGGATTTATCAAGAAACTTTTCTAAGCCTTGATGTTGGATACAACATAGGTTAAAGATTTTGATATTATGAGGCAGGACGTCAGCCCGGTCTGCCGCCGGGTTTAATTTGGCGCAGGGGAATTCGGGACACTCGAAACAGAAGTCAATTTCATGCTTAGTCACACAGGTGTAGGTTTCGCACGGGCCGTCAATGGCCGGGCAGTGTCCTTTGACCGGGCGGCAGCCGGGACAGGGTAATCCTTCTCTTTTTATCCCTCTGGAAGCCAGATGCTCCAATAAAGCAGGGTCATCCTTGGCATTGTAGCAGGGGCATTCGCCGCAATTTGTCCCGCATGGTGCTACTAGTGTGATTTCCTCGGTTGTTTTCATGTGATCAACCTCCTGTTCTAAGTCTACTGGTTAGACTGTTTGGGGAGGTGAAAGGTTACAAAAATGTCTAATAAATATTTATGAAATAATTGCCCATTCTTTATTTTTGATGCCACGCCTGATTCTTTGCGCCAATAGTTCATCGGCTGTTTCCCGGTACAGGCTTTGATAGGTATGACGTAACGCACTCAATTTGACGATTTCTTTCTCGGCCTGTATTTTTATCTCCGGGCGTGGATTGACTAAAGCCTGTTTAGTTATCCAACCCCGCTGCAGGCCGAAACGGACCCACTGGCTGCAGTTGCAGGGATTTGTTTTTTTAATGAGTTGGCATCTATCTTCCAAGTAACCGGCGATTCTTTTTTTAGCCCGGTGCAGCGTTGTTTTGACTGAACTGACGGAGCATTCCAATATCTCCGCTATAAGCTTATATGGCAAGCCTACAGTAAACGCCAGGCATAAAACCTTACGTTGGTTGAGTGGAAGACATTCTGTCAGACAGTGCAGACATTTGAATCTTGCTTCACGGGCAAATAGCTCGGTTTCAGGGTCGTTGGCGGGGTTGGGGTCGATTATTTCCTCAATGGAATAGCCTAAATCCTCAATGAGTGTATACATTGGCAGTTTTGTCCTTTGTTTAAGGTAATCGTTGGCAACGTTCAGTGTTATCTGGTATATCCAAGTGTAAAAGGAGCTTTCTTCGCGAAAGCAGTGATAGAAACGAAAAGCCCGGAAAAAGGCTTCTTGCGTTATTTCTTCGGCGTCGTTTGTGTTGCCGGTGAGTCCAAGGGCTAATTTGAAAACTCTTGCCAGGTTGTCGCAATACAATTGATCGAAAAGTTCGTATTGTATATCAGCCATGATATAGCCTCACTTTTACCACCCCTAAAAGAATTGGATAAAAAGTGTTTAAGGTGTTCATGATTTGATGTTCCTGAAGTTTTCATTTTTTGACTTCTACACCGTAGTAAGTTTTTTAATCTTGCCTGTCAATTCGTTGATTGAAATAAAAAACCCCGCGAGCGTTATGGCTCACGGGCACTTGTTTGAATTACCGTTCTGTTATATTGCAGCTATATGCGAATTCAGGATTAGTCTGAATATAATAACCAGTTCTAACCTCTGCGGCCCAATTCTGTAATATTTCTCTCCATTGAACACTGTCAAAGAATGCGTCGATATCACCCGGCTGGGGATTATCAGGATCGGATTGCCATGTCAGAATAGTAAATGGCGCGATCCCAAAACTCCAGATTCCTTCCATTATGACACCCGATTGTATTATCAGCAGGAGCGGTAGTCCATACTGGTAAGCCATTGCCGGTTCAATTTGTGAAAAAGGTGAACCTATCCAAAAAACGTTGTTGGGAGGCGTTGGAATAGGAAATGCGCCGTTAGTTTCTGTGACCTCCACTTTTTCCAAGGCTAGGTTCGCAGCCACTAAACCATAGCTTGATAACATCATCCGGCGGATGTTCGTTAATATTGATTCAGGATATGCTTCAGTTCGTGGCAATGTGCGCGGGAAAAATAGCTCCCGCCTTATTTCTCTAATTAATCGAATTAGAAATCGGAGTTGATGATTGTTTAACCTGGTAATAGTTGGATGGCTTAAAAAAACGGGGACTCTAAATAACCGGTTGGTTATTTCGCCGGTCTCTTTCAAGGTGTTGCCGCATTGCTCAGTGAAGAGAGAAACGTATTAGCATCAATTGTTCCATCTGTCGAAGAAATGCTTGAAAGTATAGCGCCATAACAGGCATTCTATAAAACATGGATGGCCGTAGCTCACAAGTTGATAAGAACTACGGCTATTTTATTGCTTAGGGGCCGAACATGAACCGCGTTGTATACCTAGGTTGCCAAGGCGAATTGGTTCTCGATGACGATGCCATTACTATTATTGGGCGAAGGTCCTATAAATAGGACATAGGTCCTATGTCAATGCGGGACCATGTAAATTATAATCTATATTTAGGTAGTTTATAATTTATTATGGCATTTCAACGGCCTACTGTTCCAAATAATATTAATCCTTCTGACTACCGAAAGAAAGGACGGATATTATGGGAGATTACAAGGATGAATTGAAATATTTATTGGAACGGGAAAGAACGGCTAAAATTATCTGCGCTGAACTTAATAATTTTATGGACTTGAAATCAACTTTAATCACCATAATTGATCACGTTAAGAAGCTGACAGCGTGCGAGGCTATAGGCATTAGGCTGCATGATAACGGAGATTATCCGTATTATGTTTACAATGGTTTCCCGGATTCTTTTATCATGCAGGAAAACAGTCTGTGCGACAAGGATAAAGGTGAGGATTGTCACTCGGAGTGTATATGCGAGAAGATTATTAACGGCAAAGTTGATCGTTCGCAGCCTTTCTTTACGAAAGGCGGTAGCTTTTGGTCAAATAATACATCTGCTTTATTTGCCAATATGGATGAAAAGGAGCGCCGGGGTTTTAAAGAAAATTACTGCAATGCCAGCGGTTATGAATCCATGGCGCTAATTCCTCTAAAAGCCAGGGGGAAGCGGATTGGGCTTATTCAGCTGAACGATAAGAATACAGGCATGTTTACTATTGAGCTGATTGAATACTTGGAGATGATTGCTGAACAAGTTGGTTTGGCTGTGCAAAATAGTTTGGCATATGACAAATTAAGGGAATTATCAATTAAGGATACCCTAACAGGTCTTTATAATCGCCGGGGATTTTTTGAATTTATTAATAAAGAACTGTCCCGGGCACGCCGGGATGGAAGTACATTTGGCATCTTGTCGATGGATTTAGATAATTTTAAGGAAGTAAATGATCAATTCGGACACTTGGTTGGGGATCAGGTATTAAAAAGCTTTGCTGAAATACTTAGTTCAATAGTTAGAGATTATGACATGGCTTGTCGCCTTGGTGGAGATGAGTTTGTGGTGATTGTTAACACCACCCTGAAAGGCCTGGATTTTACGCAAAAACGAATACTGGTAAAAGTGATGGAGTGGATTTCTTCCGAAAAGATAACAAGCAACCTGGGAGTAAGTATCGGTAGTGTTCTATGGGAACCAGGCAGAACTGAGGATATTGATGCTCTGCTTAAAGTAGCCGATCAAGCTATGTATAAAGCTAAGATGTCCAAAAAATGTCCTAGAATTAACAACTAAATAGTATTTTGCGCAAGCTTACCCTGATGCTGGTTCCCAATAAGGGCATTATCTTTGAAACGGCGCAGACCTTTAAAATTGCCCAAAGGTCACTTATCCAAAGATAACAGAAAGCATAATTCCTCATATAATAAGAGAAGCCAGTCCATAAAATGTTGTGACTGGCTTCTTTTTTTATTACCGATATTAGTTTGAAATATTATTTCAAACATCAAATTTCAAGATTCAACACTTCGCGCTTGCCGCAATATTTCTCACGAAGTTTTGGCTTTTCAATCTTACCGGTCGGGTTCCGTGGAATCTTATCGAAAATAACCATGCGCGGCCTCTTATACCTGGGCAGCTCCATACAGAACTCAATAACCATCGCTTGGCTCAATTCCCTTCCAGATTTGACCTCCACGACGGCGACAGGTATTTCCCCCAGGCGGTTGTCCGGCATTCCTATTACAGCAACATCCTTAATATCATCATGAGCTTGCAGGAAATCTTCTATTTCCACAGGAAAGATATTCTCTCCGCCCGATATGACGACGTCTTTTTTCCGGTCCACCAGATAAATGAACCCGTCTTCATCCTGCTGCGCCATATCTCCGGTATAGAGCCAGCCATCTTTCAGTATATCACCGGTTGCTTCCGGGTTTTTATAATAACCTTTCATAACTCCCGGACCTCTGACAATCAATTCGCCAACCTTACCTTTAGAAACAGGACAACCATTGTCATCCACAATCATTGCCTCCCAGTTAAAGCCAGGCAGGCCGATCGCGCCAACCTTGTGAATGTTTTCAATGCCAAGGTGAACACAGCCTGGTCCGGTTGACTCGCTCAAACCATAATTGGTGTCGTACATTTGATCCGGGAAATATTTCTTCCATCTCTTGATCAGGCTTGGAGGCACAGGTTGGGCTCCAATGTGCATCAGCCGCCACTGTTCAAGGTGATAGTTTTTCAGGTCGACTTCCCCGCTTTCGATAGCGTCAAGGATATCCTGTGCCCAAGGCACAAGAAGCCACACAATCGTTGCCCTTTCTTCAGATATTGTTTCAAGAATCCACTGAGGTTTCACGCCACGCAGGATTACGGCCTTTGAACCAACGATAAGGTTGCCGAACCAGTGCATTTTAGCCCCGGTATGATACAGTGGGGGTATACAGACAAAATTATCCTGATGGGTTTGAAGATGATGGCGGTTTTCCGTAATGCAGGCGGAGACCAGATTATCATGTGTCAGAAGGATCGGTTTGGGATTCCCGGTAGTGCCCGACGTGAAATAAATAGCAGCCATATCGTAGTCAAAAAATGTAACGGCAGGAGCGTCAGCGGGATATTGCCTCAAAAGCTCATCATAACTTTCAGCTTTACCAGGGCAGTTTTCACCTACAAAAACCAATTTTTCAACGCGGCGAATCTGCTCGCTGATCTCGTCAATTCTTTCCCGGAACTCGGGCCCGTAGACAAGCGCTTTTGCCTCTGCGACACCGATACATTTTCTGATTTCTTCCGCAGTAAAACGGAAGTTCAGAGGAACGGCCAGTGCCCCGGTTTTCAAAATGCCAAAATAAACAGGCAACCACTCCAGGCAGTTCATCATTAGTAAAACTACTTTGTCGCCTTTTCCCACACCGCATGCCAGCAGAGCATTTGCAAACTGGTTGGACAAACACTCAAACTCCTGCCACGTTATTTCTCTTCTCCCGCCAGTGGCCGGCTCACGCTCTATTAACGCAGTTTCATCCGGATACATCCGTGCGTTGCGGGAAAGCATCTCAGTTATCGGCATAAATCGAACCCCCTATAATACGAAAGAACATGCCTCTAATATGCCCAAAGGTCTCCGTAGGCGAATTTGTCCGCGCTAAGATATCAAACCGGGTAGAAAAGTGGCAAGCTGCGGGAAGGCCATCATAATGGCCAAACATACAATAATCGCCCACAGGAAAGGCCATATACCTTTAAAAATTACTTCAAGCGGTATATCGGGAGCGATCCCTTTGATAATATAGACGTTCATGCCCACCGGCGGCGTAATCACGCCCATGGCCACGGTTAAAACAATTATCACCCCGAACCAGATCGGGTCGTAGCCCAGCGTGTTAACAGCTATCGGGTAAAATATCGGTATGGTCAGTAAAATCATTGCCAGCGCATCGATGAAACAGCCGAGGATTAAATATATGAGCAGTATTACCGCCATCACGGCATATGGAGGCAACGGCAGGTTGCCGGCTAACTGGGCGAGTTCAAAAGGAACTCTGCTGATAGCCATGAGGCGGCCGAAAATCATTGCACCGGCGATAAGCAGCATGATCATGGCGGTGGTCCGGGTGGCATCCAGCAGGGATTTATTGAAACCTTCCCAGCTTATGCTTCTTTTTAAGAGAGCCACCCCTAATACGCCTGCCGCGCCGACGGCCCCTGCTTCCGTAGGGGTAAACCAACCGACAAACAAACCGCCCATGGAGATAGCAAAGATAACTAGAACTTCCCCAAGTCCCCCGCGGAGCGCTGTAAACCTTTCTTGCCAGTCCGCTCGTTCCCCGGGGGGTCCCAGTTCTTTTTTACGGGAGGTAATAATGTATATGGCGGCCATATAAAGCAGCATCAGGATAATTCCCGGTATGATGCCGGCGATAAAGAGCTTGCCTACCGACTGCTCCGTGGCGATACCGTAAACGATAAAGATCACGCTGGGCGGGATCAGGACTCCCAGGACCCCGCCGGCGGCGACACTGGCGGTAGCCAGTGAGACGTCATATTTATACTTATTCATTTCCGGCAGGGCGATAGCCCCGATAGTTGCCGCCGTGGCCGTGTTGGACCCACAGATGGCTCCAAATACGGCGCACGCGGCTTGAGTGGCTATAGCCAGTCCACCGGGGTAGTGCCCGATTAATTTGTAAGCGAAAACGTACAGCCTGGTGCCGATGCCGGAATAAAAGGCGAGAAACCCCATCCAGACAAACATAGCGATAACACCCAACGAGTATGAAGAAAAGTTGGAAAAAATCTCATTTGTCACCATGCTGAATGCCGCTGCCGGTGAGGTCAGATAGGCAAAACCGGCAAACCCGACCAAAGCCATCGCGAAGGCGATAGGCATCCGCAGCGTCAACAAGATTAAAAAAACTATAATACTGATTAAACCAACGCTGATTGGACTCATTTAATGAGTTACCGCCTTCTGTATGGACTCTACCGCTCCGACATTTGGCGCCGGCATGGAAATATCAGACAAGGAAAACGCTTTCTTTAAAGATTCTATTGTTTTAACCAGCAGCACTAGGGTAAGCGCCAGCAGGCCGATGGCCACCAGATAAATGAATGGCGCAATCGGGGTTTGAGTAGTCGGGGAAACTGTGCCGTTCGCCGTCATCTTTTGGGCATACTTGCAAGTTTGCCAGACACAGGCGGCCCAGAAAGACGAAGCCAGGACATTCATTATTGTGTCAATGACCGCCTGTACTTTCAGCGGCAACCGTTCGACAACAAAGTCGACCGCTATATGACCGTTTTGCACCGCGCAATAGGCTAAAGTCAGGCCGATCATCACTGCCGTGGTATAAATCACGTATTCATAGGTCCCCAATATGGGATGTTTAAACAGCACGCGCAATAGAATATTGACCACGACCAGCGCCATGACTGACACCATGCAAAATCCCGCTATGTTGTTCAGTACCCGGCTCAGCCCGGTAACTAATCCCTCAAACTTTTTCATGTCGGGATACCTCCGGCTTTATTTGTATTCTTGATTGTATTTATCGGCAAGCGCCTTGACTGTGTCCATAATTTGTTGTCCTTGAAAACCCTTTTCATTCATTTTTTTCACAAAATTATCCTGCATGGGTTTTACCAGGTTTACCCACCGGCTCGTTTCCTGGTCTGAGAGCTTGATCTCTTTCATGCCTTTTTCATCAAAAGCGTATTTCAGCGCGGCCTCGTCCTGTTTATCCCATAAACTAATCGCTACTTCTTCAAAGTATTTTTTGCTGACATCTTCAATGATTTTCTGATTTTCCGGAGACAGCGAGTTCCACTTGTTGAGGTTCATTGTTACAAAGAACACGGTGTTGTAAAGAAACGGGGTTCTGGTTAGATATTGCGTTACTTCGGCGTGCTTCCAGCCCTTTAATACCTCGACGGTAGAAAGGTTGCCCTTGACAACTCCCTTCGATAAAGCTTCGTACGCGTCAGATTGAGGCATGGCCACCGGATTAGCTCCCAGTACTTTGAGAGTGTCGGCGCTCAGTCCTGTCGCTCTGATTTCGAGTCCCTGCAAATCTTCCAGGCTGCGTACCGGAACTTTTGTAAACAAGTCTCCTGGGCCGGTCGCAAAAGCCATTAACAGTTTGGTATCTTGAACTTCTTTAGGATTAAGCTGCTTTATTCCCTCCCAGGCAACCTTACTGGCCACTTTGGAATTGTTGTATGTGGTGCCGGGTAATTCGAATGCTTCAAGTACCGGGAAGCGGCCGCGGGTATATGAGAAGCACGAAAGACCAATGTCGGCGACCCCGCTAACCACGCCGTCATAAATACCGTCTGCTTTAAGCAGTGTTTCACCGGGATTGCTTTTAATTTTTACCTGTCCATTGGTGGCTTCATAAATAGCTTTCGCCCATGGCTGAATCAATTCAGTCTCAGCCGGGTGGGTGGCGGGAAAGAAATGCGCTAAATTAAGCTCAACAGTCCCTTGTTTTTTACCCTGCTCCGTTGAGGAACCGGAAGAACAACCGGCCAAAGCGAAAACCAATAGCAGCACTAATAAGATTGATACCCTTTTGTCCACTCTTGAAAACACACTCCCGCCTCTGTGAAACGACAACCTCTTCAACAAACGCAACCTCCTTTTAATCTTTTGCAAATAAAAAAACTCCCGTAGGAGTTTTATTCAAAGAAAAGCAGATTATCTTTTTATTCCACAGTGGAATATTTACCCTTAACCAGGTAATCGCATCTACTTACCTGCCGTCCTACTGTTCTACTTTTTTCAATTTTGATAAATTATATTTCTACATACCCATCATATTTCCTGCCGGCGGGAAAATTTTTTATAATTATTTTTATTAATAGGCAAGTGGAAACATGACAGACGCAAAATAAAGGCGGCGCTCACGAAAAACACGCAGCGCCATGTCAATCTTAGTTCGTTTGATCTTTTAGAGTTAAACTACCGACCGCTCTCGCTATCTCAAGAAGACGCTTTATTAGAACGTCTTTAACCTTGGGGTCTTCTTCTCTCTCATAAAGATCGCTGTAAATATTAAATTCATTTGTCAATTCATCAAGGTTACTCATTGCTATCACCGGATTTCATATAATATTCACAACTACCGTTAATAAGGTTAGCACTAATATGAAATTCCGGCAATAGCTTTGCCGTGAAAACCGTGTTAGAGGGATTGACGCCCATTTTGTCGAATTTTCAGGAATAAATTACCGTGAAATCAGCTCCAATTCGCGGGCCGTTTCTTTTCCAATGAAAGCTTCGCACGCGGATTTCTTGAATCTAACGATATAAGAGCTTTTGCTGAATAACGATACCTGGTCTATTTTGGTAATGTTAATAATGTATGACCTGTTGACTCTCGATAGCTTTTTTGAACCTTCGAGCTTTTTTTCTATCGAAGTCAACGATTCGGAGGTGTTTATTTTCTTGCTGTCGCAATGCACTATGGTATTCTTGGCGTTTTTCTCCCGCTCAAACATCACTATTTCGCTGGGACTGAGATAGTGTAAGATATTGCTTTTGTCTTTAATTTCAATCCGGTCATAAGATGTATACCTTGCTATTTTTAATAATACCCGTTCAACTTTTACCTTGTTAAAAGGCTTGTCGATATAGCCCAGGATGACCGCCTTTCTTTCCCATGCTTCCGACTTGAATTCGTTATGTGCCGAGATATATATAATCATAGCCGCCGGGAAACGTTCAGAAATTTTATCAGCGAGTATTAGACCATTTATGTCCTTCCTGTTAAAATCAATATCAAGAAAAATTACGTCTGGATGTTTTTCTGTTACCATAGGGAAAATTTGATCAGGGTCGGTAACTTCGCCGATGATCTCGATATTGGAATGTAATTCGGCAAGTATCTTTTTTAGATGCCGCATCGCAACAGGTTCATCATCCGCAATTATTGCTCGGATCATGTTCTTTCACCCCCGCCAACTATTTTTAATTTTAACATAAAAGTCGGCTTTTCCCTATCCAGAACAAGTAAATTGCAATCGTCGTATTGCGATAATATTTCTTTGATGATTAACAAACCCAACCCTCTGTCTTTTCCTTTGCTGCTTTTCCCTTGAAATAATTCTTTTTGCCAATCGTCTGGATTATCTCCGTGGATGATCTCAATTGGTTTGCCGTCGTTGGAAACTTTTAAGTAAAAGTAATTTTTATCGGTTTCGGTTTCAACATAGACGCAGCCATTTTTTTCGCAATTGTCCAGCGCGTTGTTTAAAAGATTTGACAAGACTGTCACCGTGTGTGTTGAAGATAAAGGAAATTTCGAAAAGTCGTCAAGCCCGTATAATTCAAAACGGACCTCTTTTGCCTCAGCCTTCATGGCAAAAGCAGATAAAACGATTCCTATTTGGGGTTTGTTGCTCTTATAAACCAGAGATTTATTTTTCACCGACGCTTCAATTGATTTTAGATAATTGATAGCCTCTTCTATTTCATCACAATCGATTAAACCGTATATTACTTGCAGATGCGCAAAAAAGTCATGCCTTTGCTTTCGTAAACTTATATTAAAGTCCTCTATTTTTTCGATGATTTCTTTTTGACTGTCATATTTTAGATATAAGTATATCATTATAAAAGTTATTAATGGATAAAGTAAACTTAAAACAATTATTAGTGTTAATAAAAAATGCTCAGTCAAATTCTCGTAAGACAATATGATTGTAATAAAAAAAGTAGCTTGAATTAGGATAAAAAATAATCCATAGATATAGTTTTTGTTTGTTATAATATTACTTAATTTCATGATACCATTTGCCTTGAAAACATATATACAAAAGATCACTCCCCAAAGGAGGAGTGTGAAAAAAGACACATTGAATTATAGTTTGTATTTATTTAAGTTCATCTGGTAATTCTGGCTGAAAGCCCATCCCTATGCTAGTAGGATGGAAACCTACGAAAAATGCAATTAATGAAAGAACGGTAATTAAACTAAAGATATATTTCTTCATTCTAATTCACCTCCTTAGCTTTTAGTTTTAATAGATTAATATACTCATAAATTCTAATCCAATCAATTAAGGTTAACACTTGAATATATATACCTAGAATAATCGAATTCTTGATATCATTCTCAACAACATTGCTAGAAATATATAATAATAAAAATAGTATTACTATTGATATTAATTTCACGATATATCTTTTTTGTTTGGTCTTGATGGGCTTTTCAGGTGGATCGACAGGTGCCCTTAACATAATAATAAGAAGTGATGCGAAATTCAAGGCATAGTACAAATAATTGTTAATTATTAAAACTTTGGCTAAAAAACCAATAGATACACATGCGGTAGCCGAAACAATTAAACATCCAATAAATGTCTTGCAATGTATACCACCAGAAGCATACCTTAAAGATGCAATAGTAAACATAGTAATTAATGACTGTTTCAACACTCCGAACACCAAAAACAGAATTATAAAAACAACAAATTTTATAATTGCTCCTAGTATTACTTCAAGACCATAACTTATTTGGGCTCTTTTTACATTGTCATGGTTTAATTCTCGAGCGATAATATTACTTAAGGTCACTGCCATTGAGTGTACGGAAATTGAATGCATTATTATTCACCTCCTCATTATTATTAAATTCATCTACTTTATCTTTTGAATACCAAAAATATTTGAGGAATACGATAGATAAGAGTAAATATATTAGATTAAATATTTTTATAATAAGGGAGTATTTATTTATATAATCAAAATGTTGATTAAGGATTACCAGAAAAGTTCCTTGAAAAAGAATAATTATAGTTATAATTAAGTGCGTACTTATCTTGCGTTTATTATTAAACATCGCCCACCCTACTTCCCTTGATTAAGGACCATTTTTTAAGGTATATAAACCATGTGCCTAAACCAAATATGGTTAAGTGAGGATAAAAATATATAATCCGCTTTAAATTATCTTGCAACATTTCTACTGCAGTTATGTGTTTTAGATTTAATATCGCCTGCAATATGAAAGTTTCCAATAATAATAGCACTATTACGCTAAGCAGTGAGGAAACTAACGCTTTCCACCATTTCAGACCAAGAAATTTCCAAAAAAACAGTAGTAATAATAGTACACCAATTATGCTATGAAGTCCAAAATATGGAACAAACCATCTCGCAAACATCATTGCAAAAGATGTTATAGTAGAAGCAATAACAATTTTATTAATGTTGATATATTCTCCGACAATAGCCATACCAAAACAGTACATTATTATTTCTTCTGGTATTGATTGAAATATCACTGCTACTAAAGGCATTTTATCCATTTACCCGGTCTCCTTTTAATTAGTTATAAAGCATTATTTATGTCTTGTCCCGGTTTTGTGCCTTCTTTTTGTCCATCACCACCATATATTCGTTTAAGAAAAAAACTGAAGAAATAAAAAATATTACACATAGCAACTTTATTGCAAATGAATATTTACCTAAATAATCAAGATGTTGATTTATTACGGCCAAAAAAACACCTTGAAATAAAATTATCAGTGTTACAAATAAATTAGCGCTATTATATTCATTTTCAACATTATTACTAACTCTTGTTCCTTTTATTAAAAATTTTTGTTTACTGTATAGAAACCAGGTTATTGAAGCGTATACAAATAAAGTTGGATAGCCAAGATAAATCCTTTTAAAAGTATCTTTCCATAGTTCTTCTAATGTGATATTTTGGGCATTTAATATAATTGGTGATATAATAGTTTCTAAAAATAACAATACTATTACACTAAATAGGGAAGCTATTATTGCTTTCCATGGTTTTATATTTAACAGCTTCCAAAATAATATAAAAAGAACTAAAATTCCGATTATGCTATGTAGGCCGAAAGGAACACAGGCTCTAAGTAACATTGATATGAAAGCCGTTATTATAGAAGAAATAAAGATTATTTTAAAGTTAATATACTCCCCCACTATGGTGACACCAAAGGAAAACAATATTATTTCCTCTGGTATTGAATAAAATATCACTGCTGAAAGAGGCATCTGGCCCATTGACACAAACCTCCTCTTTAGGCGATTATATAGCAACATTTACCGCTTGACAATACTTTATGAATATTCTAAAATATCTTTTTTTCAATTGCCGGAAGATGGCCGGCTCTATTGGTTATTGTTATGTAGCTGGATAAATTTCCCCACCAAATAAGGATCGAATTGTATACCGGCGCACTTCTTAAGTTCGGCCAAAGCCTCCCCATGGGGCATGGCTTTCCGGTAAGGACGGTCGCTGGTCATGGCGTCAAAAGCGTCGGCTATGGCGAGTATGCGGCATTCCAGCGGTATCTCTTCCCCTTTGAGCCCGAGCGGATAGCCGTGGCCGTTCCACCATTCGTGATGTTTAAGGATCCAGTCGGCTATGGGAAAAAGGTCGGGTGACAATATGGCGATGCGGTGGCCGATTTCACAGTGCTGCTGCATTTCGATAAATTCTTCTGATGTGAGGGAACCGGGCTTTAAGAGAATACTGTCCGGGATTCCGATCTTGCCGATGTCATGGAATTGCGCCAAGAGCCGCAGGTCGGTTATACTGCGTTCGGATAGATCGATAGCCGCGGCAAGGCCCGATACCAAGCCCTGGATGCGTTCGGCATGCTCCTCGGTAATAAAATCCCTGGCTTCCAGCGCTTTCATCAGGGTTTGCACTATGGCGCTGCGCGCGCTCTGGTTGCGGTGGAGTTTCACCCGGTACATTTTATTGTCCGCTTCCCTAAAAAGGTCGCTCATGCTTATTGAACCGTCATTTCTCGCGGCAAAACCGGCGGATATGCTTAACGGCAGTTCCGGTTTGACCGCATTGTGTCTTATGACACCTTCTTGAATTCTTTTGCAGGCGCTTTCCATTATTTTGATTTCGTTATTCGGCAATAGTACCGCGAATTCATCGCCCCCAATCCGGGCCACCATATCACTTTCGCGGAAAGAATCTTTAATGATGCCGGCTGCCGCTATGAGCAACAAGTCTCCGGTGTCGTGGCCAAGAGTGTCGTTGACAAGCTTAAGGCCGTCAACATCGCAAACGATTATGCCGGCTGAAATATTGCGCCCGTCTTCCAGCCTGCGCATTTCCTCTTCAAAATACGCGCGGTTGTGCAGGCCGGTTAGAGAATCATGCATGCCCAGGTACTTTAATCTATTCTCCAGTTGCCTTTGTTCGGTTATGTCGCGGATGGATTCGATAGCGCCGGCCAGGTTGCCTTCCCGATCAAACAGCGGCGCGGCGATTCCCCATAGGTAAGCGCCCTTTCCCCCGTACATTCTTTGCACAAAAGCTGAACCGTGCACGAAATGGCCCTCTTTTTTAAAGGAATCATATTGTACTGCCGTATTTCCATTATGCGTCTTGATAGCAAAGTCGATTAAAATTGGGCGAGGTTTCCCGTAAAAAGACACCGCATAGGCGGAATCCCCATTGCCCAGCATTTCTTCTTTCGGCGCCCCGGTCATCTTTTCGATAGCCCGGTTCCAGGCGATTACTTTCTTGTCATTGTCAATGACAAATGTGGCGTCCGGGAGAAATTCGATAATGTCCTGCAGCCGTTGGTTGGCTGACGCCAGGGCTCTCTCACTCGCTTGCAGCTTTTCGAACTGCTGCTTGAGCTCTTCTTCGATCGACAGCAACTCCTCGTTTATGGCGATCAGTTCTTCGTTGGCTGTTGCCAGCGCTGTATTGCTTTTCTTCAGTTCCACCTCGGCCAGCTTGCGCTCGGTGATGTCGGTAACCATTCCCAATGCGCCCGCGTAACTCTCATCATTATTAAATAGAGGGCTCACGGACATGATTACGTGTAATTCCGTGCCGTCCTTGCGGCGGTACTGGTAATCGTATTGCCTGTAAAAAACCTTCTTTATTTTTTGCATCGAACTTGTGTCGGTTATAGAATCAATAGAACGGTATTCCTCGTACATGAACGCCGACAGCGGCTGGCCGACCATTTCTTCCACAGTGTAGCCGAGCATTTCGGCCATCCTTTTATTCGCAAAGGTTGTCTTGCCTGCGGCGTCAATGACCCATATGCCTTCGTAAGCGGTTTCAACTATCTGCCGGTATCGCTTCTCGCTTTCTTGCAGCGCTTCCTCCGCGTGTTTGCGGGCGGTGATGTCACGGATTATTGCCTGGAGCATCCGCTCATTATTTATTCTAAATTTGCTAAGGCTGACTTCTGTCATGAATGTGGCGCCGTCTTGCCGGCAGTGCTGGAATTCAAAAAACTGTTGTTTGCCTCTCAGAACAGCTTTAATTTTCCCGATCGCTTTGATCCTTGATTTAGTGCCGCACGGCTGAGTACTGGGAGCATAGTCGAAGGGGTTCTTGCCGATTATTTCATCCCTCCGGCAACCGAACACGTTCAGCGCTTTGGGGTTGCAATCTATAATAATACCTTTCTTGATCAGAAAAATTGCGTCGTTAGCCTGCTCATACAAGACCCTGTATTTTTTTTCACTCTCCCGCAGCGCCTCCTCGACCAGCTTGCGCTCGGTTATTTCCCGCTGCTTATTGTTTCCTTGCTCCAGACTTTCAAGTAAATTATCTACTTCATTGTCTTTACGCTTTGGATCCAAATATTCTTCAGGAGGGACGTAGTAAGAGTTACGGTGGACCCGGCTGCCTTTAACCAGAAAGGGATGGGTCTTGAGAGCTTCTATGATAATCTCCGGCGCGAATTTATTCCGGTTGTACTGGCAAAGGGCAACGCAAGGGTACTCAGAAAAGAAGTCCCGGTTTAGTCTAGCTTCTTGTTCTAAAAGATTTTCAAAGCCCAGACGACTCTTTGGTATGATCATTTCTCCGGTAACGCGTAGAAGCGGGTAACCTTCAGCTATAGCTTTCTTAGTCTCATTAATTAGTAAATTAATGATCCCGGCGGCGGGATCATTAAGGCTTTCTCTAATGAAAAAGTCGAGTTGTCCGGATCTTTCGGCAGCGGCAACGTCAACTTTTTCTTCAAGCAAGTATTGGCGAACTTGACCGGCGGTACTTGGGTCATCTGTAATGTAGAGGCACTTTTCTCCTTGGAACAACCCCATGCTTAGAAAAGGAATAACGGCAGCCCGCCATTCTTCCGGTGTTTTATATATCAGGCAATTATGAGCGTGAGGTTTGATATGACAAAGCGGTTTTTTTATATCGGCAGGGTTGAAGAACAAGTGAGTACCTCCCGGTCATTGAGTTTGTGTTTTTGTTATTTTAACAATATCTACATATTTCGGCAAGCATATACCTATAATTCATATAGTTGTCATTATTAAACATTGTAACCGTAACATTATGTTATGGCGTATTCTTACGTTTTTGGCTTTTGTTAGAGGAAAAACAGGCTTCATTGTCGAAGACGATCTTTGATTAAAAGATAAATACTCTTCCTGCCGTAAAAAACAATCATAAATTTCAAGCAATTCTGGCGTAAGATAACAATATTAGTTGTATTTTGGGCAGAATTTCTGATTTCCCGGAGAGGGTAAATATATGTCCCTGCGTAAAAAGGCTTTGATGATTATCAGTATAACGGTCACTGTTTTGGTAATTCTGTTGTACACTGTAACGAAGAGTATCCTACTGGGAAGTTTTAACGAACTTGAGCAGCGCAGTGGCCGGCGGGACGTACAGCGAATCCTAAACGCGCTATCCGACAACATCATCGCATTAAACAGGGAAGCGGGCGACTGGGCCGCCTGGGATGAAACATATCGCTTTATAGATGACAATGACGAGAACTATGTTAAGACTAACCTTCCAGATGAAACCTTCACCGAGCTTAATATTAATTTTATTTCATTTATTAACACACAAGGCCGGGTTGTTTTCAGCAAAGCGTTTGATTTGGATGAAAAGAAAGAAATTCCAGTCCCGAGCGGTCTGCTTGAATACCTTTCTGTCGATAATCCCCTCTTGCGCCACAACAACGAAGAAAGCAAGGTGCGTGGGGTTATTGTTTTGCCCGAAGGCCCCGCGCTGGTCGCGTCCCGTCCGATTCTGACCAGTGATCGGCAAGGTCCGGTCAAAGGCGCGCTGATTATGGGAATCTATTTAAATAACACAGTGATAAGGAGCCTGGCGGACATAACGGGTTTAAACCTCGATGTGGACGAGTTCGGCGACGAAGACGCGCCGCCTGATTTTCAAAAGGCGGGTTCCATTTTATCTGAAGACGCGCCGGTTTATATCCAGCCGTTGGATGCGGAGACAATTGCGGGATATGCCCTTGTTCAAGATGTATACGAAAACCCGGGTTTGATTTTAAGAGTGTCTATTCCCAGAGAAATCTATAAGCAAGGCCAAGCCAGCGTTCGCTACTTTATTGGTTCAATGCTGGCGGTTGGTCTGGCGCTCACGGTAATGTCCTTGCTGCTATTGGAGAAAACGATATTGTCAAGGTTAGCCGGACTTAGCGACAGCGTGGTAAACATCGGCGCTAAAAGCAACCCCGCCGGCCGCGTGTTAGTAAGCGGGAACGACGAGTTGACAATATTGGCGAGTGAAATTAACAAGATGCTGGAATCGCTGGAATCTTCCAGGCATAAGTTGAGTGAAAGTGAAGAAAAATACCGTACCATGGTCGATGACGTCCTGGACAGCTCCGCGGTCGGCATTCTTATCCTTGATCGAGAGCACAAGATCGTTTGGCTGAACCGGGCTTTGCAAAGCTTCATGGGGCTTGGCAAAGATGAAGTTGTCGGTAAGGACATACGGATACTTATTGATCAAAAGATCAAGTACATTTTTGAGGACCGGGAAGCGTTTGTGCAAAGATTGCTTTCAGCTTACGCTGACAACAAATATGTGGAGAGCCTTGAATGCCATGTCCTTCCCGTAGGTGAACTTCAGGAGCGCTGGCTGGAGCATTGGAGTCAACCCGTTCAGTTGGGTTTGTACACCGGCGGGCGGATCGAACATTACTTTGATGTCACCGAACGCAAGCGAATGGACGAACAGCTTAAATACTTGAGCTTGCATGATCCGCTAACCGGCCTGCATAATCGCGCCTACTTTAACGAGGAAATGCGGCGTTTGGAGGAAGATCGGCATTTGCCGCTGGGTGTGATTGTCTGTGATCTGGACGGACTAAAACTGATTAACGATACCATGGGCCACGATGCCGGCAACGACATGCTTGTGACGGCGGCAAATATTTTAAAAAATTGCTTTAGTAAAGGTGATATGGTGGCTCGTATCGGCGGGGATGAATATGTGGTTTTGCTTCCCCGTACCGACCGGCTAAATTTGGAGAAAGCCTGCCAGAGAATACGGGAATCCATTAAGAATTATAACTTCGTCAATCCCGAAATCCCTTTAAGCATGTCTATTGGTTTTGCCATAGGTGAGAAAAGCGCGCAAAAGCCCGCTGAATTATTTAGAGAAGCGGACATCAATATGTACCGGGAAAAGCTCAGCCACACCCAAAGTACCCGCAGCATCATTGTGCAGGCGCTGAAGAAGATGCTCGAAGCAAGGGATTTCGCGACAGAGGGGCACTCGGAGCGCATGCAGGACTTGGTGGCGCAATTGGCCGTAGTTTCCGGTATTCCTGAATATAAATTAAATGACTTGCGCCTCGTTGCGCTCTTTCACGATCTTGGCAAAATCGGTGTCCCGGACCGGATCCTTTTTAAATCAGGTTCTTTAAATAAAGAAGAATATGTTGAAATCAAAAAGCACTGTGAAATTGGCTTTCAAATCGCCAATTCAGTACCGGATTTGGTCCCGATTGCTGATTGGATTCTTAAGCATCATGAGTCGTTCGATGGAAAAGGCTACCCTTTAGGTCTGAAAGGTAAAAATATCCCTTTGGAATGCCGTATTTTATCCATTGTAGACGCTTACGACGCGATGACAAGCGACCGTCCTTACCGGAAAGCGATGATGCACAAGGAAGCTGTTGATGAATTGAAAAGATGTTCCGGTACACAGTTTGATCCGCTTTTAGTGCAAAAGTTCACGCGGATGTTGGATGAAAGGTTAATAACTCGTCAAAGTCGAGGACCAAAATAAAACACTCTCAGAACTGAGTGCCGCCGCATAAAAATTGAGCGGTAATATTGCGCGTATTATAAAAAGCTATCCGCTGTTGCGGGTAGCTTTCAATTAGAACGGCTTTATTGCTTGCGAGCTGCAGTGTCAATCTTTAATTTCCCCTTTTTCTTTAACTCGTCATATTTCTCTTTATCTACTACCACATAGCCGTCTAAAGCCATTTGTAAAAACACGTCGGTGATTATTTTAAAGGCAAGATCAAATTCCAGATTGTGATGTTCGGCCACTTTTGTGGTAAGTTGGTTCAGCGACAGGCTCAATTCTGCCAACCCCTAGACTGGTGATTAAGTAAAAGCGCAGGCGCCCGGCCACGCTTTATATGTTGTTTGTGTTTATAGCTGTTTGCAGTTATTGTAACATGCTTGCAAAAGACGATCAACTTACTGAAACTTGCTTACTTCATCAGTATATTTTCTCATATATCTGTCAATCAATAATAAACAGGTTTACTTAACTGATTAATGGCCATAATAAGATTAAATATATTTAAAGGAGCGGAGAACCATGACTACAACATTAGTTGAATACTTCGGCGGAGTGCAAAATCGTCTCCCGGAAGAGGCGGAAAGAGTAATTAAAACACTTGAAGAAGAAGGTCCCATGAACAAAGAAGAACTTTCACTGACCGCTAAGGTCAAAAGGGCTGTTCTGGATCACATTGTAATGCAGCTTTATGCTCTTGGACTGGTGGACGTGGCGACAGAAGGCAAGAGCAAAATGTGCAGTCTCACCAAACTCGGGTATGATTTTCTTAAACTGAAGGATGCTGTTTAACGGCATATTTAAATGCGATGGGAGTTGGTACAGGTGCCCCGGAACGCGGATATGAAAAAAGAACAAGAAAAAACAAGAATCAGTAAGGATTTAAAAGAAAATATCAAGCTCCTGGACGCGGAAATAGGGATTGAAAAAAGTTTTGATATTCTCACCAGGGAACTGGTCATTGGCGGCAAAAATGTTACCTTGCTTTTCGTGGACGGTCTAACTAATGATCAGATTGTGACAATCGTTCTTCGTAATCTGACCAGTCTCGATTATGCGGACATGCATCCGGAAAGTATCAAAAAATTATTTAAAAACTATCTTGGTTACACTGAAGTGGATGAAGTACAATATCTTGAGGATGTTGTCAATAAAGTGCTGGCGGGTCCCCTGGCCATATTTGTAGAGGGATCGGATAAAGCTATAATTATGGATGCCAGGATCTACCCCATCCGCAGTCCTGAGGAACCGGACCTGGAAAGGGTTGTGCGGGGTTCCAGGGACGGCTTTGTTGAAACCCTGGTCTTTAATACCGCTTTAATCAGGAGGCGGATCAGGGACCCCAAATTGCGCATGGAATATATCCAGGTAGGTACCCGGTCCAAATCCGATATAATAGTTTGCTACATTGAAGATATAGCCAACCCCGATCTGGTGCAAAGCATAAAGGATAAAATAGAATATATCAAGATTGACGGTATCCCGATGGGTGAAAAATCGGTGGAGGAGTTGATTACTCCGGGTTCTTACTGGAACCCTTTCCCAAAGGTGCGCTATACTGAAAGGCCGGACGTGGCTGCCATGCACCTGCTGGAAGGGCATGTGCTGGTGCTGGTGGATACCTCCCCCAGTGTCATTATCGCCCCGGCCACATATTTTCACCACTTGCAGCATGCCGAGGAATACCGCCAGAATCCCACTGTCGGAGCTTACCTGCGCTGGGTGCGGTTCGTCGGTGTTGCGGCGTCTATATTTTTGCTGCCGCTCTGGTTTCTGTTTGCGAACAATCCGGAGCTGCTGCCGCCGCAGCTGGCTTTTATCGGAGTGAGCAAACCCGGCGAGATAGCGCTGATCTGGCAGTTCGTGCTGGCTGAGATTGCCATAGATATGATCAGGCTGGCTACCATTCATACGCCGGCGGCTCTGGCGACATCCACAGGCATCATCGCGGCGCTGTTGATCGGAGAGCTGGCCACCAGAGTGGGGCTTTTCTCCCAGGAAGTGGTTTTATACGTGGCCGTAGCGGCAGTCGGCACTTTTTTGACGCCCAGCATTGAAATGGCCAACGCCAACCGGCTGGTGCGGCTGGGATTGATCATCATGACCGCGCTGTTCCGGGTGCCGGGCTTTGTAATTGGAGTCGTCGCCACTTTTGTGGCTTTAGCGCTGAATAAATCATTCGGAGTGCCTTACCTTTGGCCGCTGGTGCCTTTAAACGCAAAAGCGCTAAGCGGGGTCCTGGTGCGGACGCCGGTTTCCATGCGCAATACCAGGCCGAGCGTTTTGAAGCCCATCGACCGTGACCGTCAGGTCACCGCCGCTCCAGCCCGTAAGCCTCTTAACCGGAGTAAAAACGGGGAAAAAAAAGGTTAGAAGAAAAAAACCCCCTTAAGGGGGTTTTTTAGTGCCGGCTTGAACAATTATATGGGGCCGAACATGCCGCGTTGTATGCCCAAAAACCGCCAAAGGCGAATTTGTTCTGTTATAATAATGATGAGGTGATTTGATTGATAACCAAAGAATTGGTAGATGGGACCATTCAAGGAATGAAATACCTCGAATTAAAACCGGCGCCATGGACAAAATACAACCATAAGGGTTCGTAATGGCCGAGCCCAGGCTGTTACAGGGTCAAAAGGCTCTGTAATGGCCGGCCAAAGGTTGATGCCGGGTCTAAAAAGGTTCGGTATCAGCCGGAGGGCAGACTGGTAAGTGTTCCGGCAGGCTTTATAGCAGTCGAAAACGATTGCTATGAGGTCGTAAGGGATATTTACTGGTCGAGCTAAGATTATCATGGGTGCCGGATACATTTAACTATATTTGTTGATGTGAGGTTTGTAACAGTCGAAAGATTGTTGCAGGCTTCCTAGGTATCCATGATAGTCGAACAAAGGTCATTATAGGTTTCGTAATGGTTCTCGGCAGTCGAAAGATTGTTCTGGGCTACGCAGAAATTTATAATGGCTGTAGTGTAGTTCATTGCGGGCTCTTTATAAATGTAAGAAACCTTCCTCTTAATGAGGAAGGTTTCTTACATTTATGGCAGGAGTAGCATAAGGGTGAGCAGGTAATTATATCTAACTGAAATAGTGGTTTACGATTGACAATAATTATTTGCCATGCTAAGATGATCGCATAAACCCTACTAATATACTTTGTTTTAGGGGGCTTTTTATTGATTAAAAAAAAGGTTTTCGTAGCTATGAGCGGCGGGGTTGACAGTTCTGTCACCGCCGCCCTCCTGTTACAGCAGGGTTATGATGTTATCGGTGTCACCATGCAAATATGGGATTCTACCCAAACTGAAGTGGGAGAGGAACATGTCGGCTGCTGTTCACTGGCGGCAGTTGAAGACGCGAGGCGGGTGGCCGGTAAACTGGGTATTCCTTATTACGTGATGAATTTTCGTGATATTTTTGAGGAGAAAGTGATCGATTACTTTACCTCCGAATACCTGCGCGGGCGTACGCCCAACCCTTGCATCGCATGTAACCGGTACATTAAATTTGAGGCGTTACTGGACAAGGCGCTGAATCTGGGAGCCGATTATGTTGCGACCGGGCATTACGCGCGTCTTGGTTTCAGCGAGAAATACAAGCGATATACGGTTCGCCGTTCGGCCGACCGGAGAAAAGACCAGACATACGTATTGTATGGCCTGACTCAGCGCCAGATTGCCCATACCCTGATGCCCCTGGGGGAGTACGCCAAGGAGCAAGTGAGAAAAATGGCCGCCGGCTTTGGCCTGCCGGTTGCGGATAAGGCTGACAGCCAGGAAATTTGTTTTGTCCTTGACGATAACTACCGTGGTTTTTTACAGGGAAAAACAGCGGATATTAAACCTGGTCCGTTTCTGAACCTGAGAGGTGAAGTTATCGGAGAGCATAAAGGTATTCCTTTTTATACCATCGGTCAGCGCCGGGGACTGGGCCTGGCGGCGGGGGAACGTCTTTATGTGGTAAATATAGACACTAATAATAATACCATTACTTTGGGGCCTGAGGAGGCCATTATGGGTACAGACTTAACAGCGGAAGATGTAAATCTGGTCCTCTATGACGAGTTGACCGGTCCCATGGAAATCGAGGCGCAGGTGCGCTACAACGGCAAACCTGCCCCAGCCGCCATGGCGCCATTGCCCGGTGGTGGTGTAAAAGTACACTTTCATACACCGCAGCGCTCCATTACTCCCGGACAGGCGGTCGTTTTTTACCACGGGGATTGCCTGGTGGGTGGGGCTACCATAGAGAAAAAATTATAATCCGTATACCGCCTGCTCCATTACGTTTTGCATTTTTTATCGGTAGGGTGGACATAATAGCAATTAAAGGTTAGAATTTTGTGGTTTACTCGCTAAGTTAGGGGGCGAAAGTTTTGACATGCCCGGTCTGCGGTGGCAAAGCCATTGGGAAAGTTGGTATCGACCAGTTTTACTGCTGGGATTGTTGTGTGGAATACCGGATTAACAAAGAAGGCGTTCAGATTTACGAGGTGGCAGAAGACGGCAGTCTGGTTGCTTTTGACCCGCAAAATGAATTTTTACTTTAGGAGCGGGACGGGGGTGATATATATGCGGACTGATTTTTGGAGAGGAATTATCGCCGGCGGTATCATTGGAGCTGTTGTGAGTATCATGGCTGGTGGTAGATATAAAACACAAAGGAAGAGAGACACCGGTTATTTTGCTAGAATGGCTGGTGAAAGGGCATCAAAGATGATCAGGGGGATACTCAGGAACGGTTAGCTTTTCATCAATGCGTTTGAATTTAACAGCTTGACTGCTTGATACTTTGAGTGGGGGGAGATTCTCCCCACTTGTGTTTTGGTGGTGAAAAATTTGCCTTGGTGGAAAGATGACAATATAAAGAAACTGCTTTTCCTGTTCAGTGTGGGTTTTTTGGTCGCATATTTTTTTTACCTGATCAAGGGGTTAATTTTTTCTCTGGGGCTGGCTGTCCTGCTTGTGTACCTTTTAAACCCTTTGGTCAGCATCCTCGAAAGAAGAGGCACCCCAAGAACCGGGGCGATTCTGCTGGTATATCTGGCCCTGTTCTTTTTTGCCGCGGGTATTTTTCTGTATGGTGTTCCCCGGATCATTGAGCAACTCAACAGTCTGGCTGAGACAATCCCTCTATACACCGATCAAGTCCAGGACGTTATAAGGTCTGTACAATCCCACTATGTCAACTTGAGTATCCCGGACGGCATGAGGCAGGTTATTGACGAACGAATTCGCTGGCTGGAAGATATAATTTTGCAGCAGGTCAAGCTGACCGTGGCGTCGTTAATCGGCGCGGCGGGATATGTCTTTAAAATACTCCTGGCGCCGGTGCTCGCTTTTTATTTTTTAAAAGACCTGCAGTTAATAAAAAAGAAAACAATTTTAACATTGCCTGAGGAATGGCGGAAAGATGTCGCCGGGATCCTGCATGACATTGATCAGGTTTTGGGCAGTTTTGTCAGGGGGTATTTTTCCGTGGCGGCCATTGTCGGCGGGCTTACAGCGGCGAGCATGGCCTTTCTGGGCATGGAGTTTGCCATGATGCTGGGTCTTTTTGCCGGAATTACCGAGTTAATCCCTTATTTCGGGCCGGTGATCGGAGCGGTGCCGGCTGTCGGTCTGGCGGTTTTGCATTCCAAGTG
Source organism: Pelotomaculum isophthalicicum JI (assembly GCF_029478095.1). Taxonomy (NCBI): domain Bacteria; kingdom Bacillati; phylum Bacillota; class Clostridia; order Eubacteriales; family Desulfotomaculaceae; genus Pelotomaculum; species Pelotomaculum isophthalicicum. The sequence continues at coordinate 51,368 of NZ_JAKOAV010000007.1, forward strand.
GCTGGCTGTGAAAGTCGCGCTGGCGTTTATGATCATCCACCAGTTGGAAGGAAATATTATCTCCCCCAAAATTCTCGGCGACAAGGTGGGGCTGCACCCGCTTGTGGTGATCTTCAGCCTTTTCGCCGGGGGGGAACTCTACGGCTTGACGGGAATGCTGCTTGCTGTTCCCGTAGCAGCCGTTTTGAGGGTAATCCTTAATTTTGCATATGGTAAAGTATTCGTTTGCTAATCCCTTCAAGATGCCTCTCTTCTTGACACCCGGCTGTTTCATTCTGTATAATTAGAGCGAAATTATGGGTTTAGTGGGAGGCATTATGTTTTGATGACTGGCAATGAGATTAGGGAGAGTTTTTTGAAATTTTTTGAGAAAAAGGGCCATAAAATTTTGCCCAGCGCCTCTCTCATTCCTTTAAGCGACCCCAGCATCCTCTGGACGGCTGCCGGGATGGTGCCATTCAAGCCGTATTTTACCGGAGCCGCCAAATCAGAGTTTCCCAGGGTAACAACTTGCCAGAAATGTATTCGCACCCCGGATATTGAGTCGGTGGGAAAGACAGCCCGGCACCACACGTTTTTTGAAATGCTGGGCAACTTTTCTTTTGGGGATTATTTTAAGGAAAACGCTATTCCATGGGCTTGGGAATATGTGACCGATATACTAGGTTTGCCTGCGGACAAGCTATGGATTACTGTTTATCAGGACGACGATGAAGCTTTTGATACATGGCGCCGGGTCGTTGGCGTGCCGGCCGGCCGTATTGTCAGAATGGGCAAGGACACCAACTTCTGGGAAATTGGTGTCGGTCCTTGCGGCCCATGCTCGGAGATATATGTTGACCTGGGCGCGGAGCGCGGTTGTGGTTCACCGGAATGCGCGGTCGGTTGCGACTGCGACCGGTACATTGAGATATGGAATCTGGTTTTTATCCAGTATTTCAGAGATGAAGAAGGTAATTACTCTCCTTTGGACAGTAAAGGCATAGACACCGGGATGGGCCTGGAGCGGGTGGCCTCGGTGCTTCAGAATGTCCCTACAAACTTTGAAACAGACCTTTTGCGCGAGATTATGGATTTTTCAGCGGGTCTATTCGGCCTTAAATACGGTTCTGACAGCAAAGTCGACCTTGCCTTAAAGGTTATTGCGGACCACTGCCGGGCGATCACTTTTGCAGTCGCTGACGGCGCCCTGCCCTCCAACGAAGGCAGGGGCTATGTGATCCGGCGCTTGCTCCGGCGGGCTGTGCGCTTCGGCAGGCTGTTGGGAATGCAGGGTCTTTTTCTGAACCAGGTAGCTAGTGCCGTGATCCGGCAGATGGGCGCGGCCTACCAGGAGTTGACTGAAAAGCAAGAACACGTGCTAAAGGTCATTCAAGCCGAGGAAGAACGTTTTGGGGAGACCTTGGCCCAAGGCACGGAAATGTTGAACCAGATTATTGCCGGGTTGAAAAAGTCGGGCGGTTCGGTGGTCCCGGGCGCGGATGCTTTTAAACTTTACGACACTTACGGTTTCCCTCTGGAGCTTACTCAGGAGATGGCTGCCGAGCAGGGGCTGGCTGTTGATTCGGGCGGCTTCGGGGCGGCTATGGATGAGCAGCGGCAGCGCGCCAGGAACGCCAGGCAGGAAACCGAATACATTTCTGAACGTGACGCTTTTTTCAAAGACTTGCGCGGGCAGTTGGGGGAAACTGTTTTTGTCGGATACGACTTGTTGGAAGCCAGAGCTGAAGTGCTCGGCATTTTCAAGGAAGACGAGCGGGTAAAATCGGCGGCAGCCGGGCAAACCGTCGAATTTATTCTCAACGTTACCCCCTGTTACGCTGAATCAGGCGGCCAGGTCAGCGACCATGCCAGGGTCACCGCTGACGGGCTGGAAGTGGAAGTCATCGAAGTGAGCAAGCCGGTGGAGAACCTTTTTGTACACCGTGGCAAGGTAGTCAGCGGCGCGATGAAGGAGCGCGACCAGGTGCTGGTGCAGGTGGACCGTTCCAGGCGGGCCGCGGTAAGCCGCAACCACTCGGCCACGCACCTCTTGCAAAAAGCGTTGAAAACAGTGCTGGGCGGGCATGTTCACCAGGCTGGTTCGCTGGTTGAGCCGGACAGGCTGCGCTTTGACTTTACCCACTATGCCGCCTTGTCCCCCGATGAACTGAAACAAGTGGAGAAAATAGTTAATAACGCGGTGCTTGCCAACCTGCCGGTGGAGATTTTTGAAACATCGGTTTCAGAAGCGCGCGCCATGGGAGCGGCCGCGCTTTTCGATGAAAAATACGGTGAAAGAGTCAGGGCGGTGAAGATGGGGGATTTCAGCCTGGAGTTATGCGGCGGCACGCACCTGCGCTCTACCGCCGAAGCGGGGCTGTTCAAGCTTGTGGGCGAAAGCAGCGTCGGGGCCGGACTGCGCCGGATTGAAGCGGTAACCGGGGAGGGCGCTTTGCGCTTCATTGAGGCTTGGGAAGAGCAATTGGCGGAAATCGCCCGGCTGGTCAAGGCGCCGCCGCATGAGGTTGCGCGCCGTGTGGAAGGACTTCTTCAGAACGTCAGAGAATTAGAAGCCGAATGTGATGTCCTCCAGGCCAGGCTGGCCAGGTATCAGGTGCAGGATTTGTTGGACCGGGTAAAAGAAGTAAAGGGGATAAAAGTGCTGGCCGGGCAGGCCGCCGCGCCGGATATGGACAGCTTGCGGGGCATGGTGGACCTGTTAAAGGATAAAATAGGGACCGGCGTGATTGTCCTGGGCAGCCCGGTTGGAGATAAAGTTAATCTGGTGGCCGCGGTGACAAAAGATTTGTTGGGCCGCGGCTTGCATGCCGGTAAATTGATCAAGGAAATCGCGTCCGCAGTTGGCGGCGGCGGTGGCGGGCGGCCTGAGATGGCCCAAGCCGGAGGCAAAGACCCGTCACGTCTCGGGGACGCGCTGGAAAAGACTTACAAGGTTGCGGAAAGTCAAATTAAGGATTAACGCTCCTGATTGCGAGTATCAATAATCATGGCGACTTCTTCGCAATTGGGGAACTTAGGGCAGTTGACACATTCCTTCCAGACTTTTTGGGGCAACGATTCTTTTGCCACGACTTGAAAACCGCATTTTTCAAAAAACACCTGCTGGTACGTCAAAGCGAACACACGGGGAATGGCCAGTTCCCGCGCTTCGTCAATGAATGTTTTGAGTAGACTGCGGCCGATTCCCCGTCCGGCGTATTCCGGCGCCACGGCCAGCGCACGAATTTCTGCGAGGTCTTCCCAGATGATATTCAAAGCGCCGGCGCCGATCACCGAACCTTGATCTTCAGCGATTGTTAGCTCACGCAGACTCTCGTAAAGCATGGCGCGAGAGCGCGCCAACATCAGTCCCCGGTCGGCGTAATAAGTAATTAAAGCGTGAATCGGCTCAACGTCGGTTATTTTAGCTTTGCGGTAGATCATTAACGTCACCTTTCCCTAGAAATTAGTAACTATTATATCTTACTTAATAATGTCTCTCAATATTTTTCTTAAAGGCATTTATAAATGATTTGGCAATAGAGGAAAAGAAATATGATTGTCGAAAGTTTTTTAGAACATAATAGGGAAAGGGGGTTAGCGCGATGACGTGGGATGTTACTGATAAGACTATGATGTTTAAGATTCAAGGTGAAGAATATAACCAGGCGCGGGATATCCTGCTTAAAGTCTACGCGGCTTTGGTTGAGAAAGGGTATAATCCCATTAATCAGCTTGTTGGCTATTTGCTTTCAGGAGACCCCGCTTATATCACCAGTCACGGGAATGCCCGCAGTTTGATTCGCCGTTTGGAACGGGATGAGCTGCTCGAGGAACTGGTGAAAAATTATCTTAAAGAATAGTCTTTGAGCCTATACGGGAGTTGGCGGCAATTGCAGTACAGGGTGCTTGGAAGGACTGGCATTACAGTTTCACGCTTGTGTTTTGGCGCCCTCACCATAGGTCCGCTACAAGCCAATCTGCCTTTAGCGGAAGGAGTTGGAGTGATTCGCCGGGCATTGGACGCGGGAGTAAATTTTATTGACACTGCGGAGCTATATGGCACTTATCCTTACATTCGTGAAGCGCTCCGGGATTTCGGCCGGGAGGTTATCGTCGTATCGAAGTGTTACGCTTATACCGGTCAAGGTATGCGGGAGAGCGTGGAAAAAGCGCTTAAGATGATTGACAGGGATTATATCGATATTTTCATGCTGCACGAGCAAGAATCTATTTTAACGATAAAAGGCCACTGGGAGGCGATAGAGTACCTGTTAAAAGCCCGGGAAAAGGGCTATGTTCGCGCAATCGGCGTTTCCACTCATCATGTTGAAGGAGTGCTGGGCGCCGCCGCTGTTCCGGAAATAGATGTGATCCACCCGTTGCTCAATATGGCGGGAATAGGGATCCAAGGAGGCACGGCGCATGATATGCTCCAGGCCGTCAAGAAAGCGTTTAGCGCGGGAAAAGGAATTTACGCGATGAAAGCATTGGGTGGTGGGCATCTATTGAGTCGTTCCGAAGAAGCCTTTCAGTATATTTTATCAATCTCTGAGCTGGCTTCCGTGGCAGTGGGTATGAGTTCTCCGGACGAGGTAGAATATAATACCCTTCTTTTCAGTGGACAGCCGGTTCCGCCAAGGTTGAAATCCAAAATAGCCCGTCAGCCGCGGCGCCTGTGTATAGAGGAATGGTGTCTCGGGTGCGGCGAATGTGTAAGAAGATGCATGTCGGAAGCTATAAGCCTATCCGGCGGCAAAGCCGTGGCAAATATGGCGAAGTGTACTCTTTGCGGTTACTGCGGGTCGGTTTGCCCTGAGTTTTGTATAAAAGTAATTTAATCAAGGGGATTTCCTGCTTATGCGCATAATGGGCCTTGATTTGGGAGATAAAAGAATTGGTGTCGCAGTCAGCGACCCGATGGGGTGGACTGCCCAAGGAGTAGAGGTGATTGTCAGTAAGGGTTCGAGCAAGGCGGACATAGAAAAAATTAGGGAAATGGTCCAAAAATATGAGGTTGAGCAAATAGTTGTCGGGTTGCCTATAAATATGGACGGCAGCTATGGCCAGCGCGCGGAAAAAACCAGGATTATGGCGAACCGGTTGGCTGGAACACTTCATTTACCGGTCGAATTGTGGGATGAACGCCTTTCCACGGTGCAGGCGGAAAAACTGCTGATTGAAGCCGATCTCAGCCGTTCAAAACGGCGGCGGGTGGTTGATAAAATGGCCGCCGCCTTAATCTTGCAAGGGTACCTTGACAGTCGCAACAAAAAATTATCATCCGAAAACTAAGAAAACACAAGATATATGAGATTTTCTTGACTTATTACTGTTTTTAGGTGTAATATTATCAATAAATTGTTTAAGAGGTGAAAACAGTGGCTGAACAAGAAGAAGAGGTAATAACTTTGATTGATGAAGACGGAGCGGAACATGACTTTATGGTCATCGATATCATAGAGGTGGACGGTTCTGAATATGCTATCTTGTTGCCGGTGGAGGAAGACAGCGAAGAGGCGATTATTTTAAAAATTACATATGATGATGATGGAAACGAGCTACTGGTCGATATTGAAGAAGATGAGGAATGGGAAAAAGTGGCTGACGCCTGGGAAGAGAAAATTACTTTAGAAGAAGTTGAGTAGGATTTGGACAGTGTCGCTGGTTGCGGAGTTTGACTCCTCAAGCGGCTTTTTTTATTTGTTTGATTAAGTATGGATGGGTCTAATATATTATAATAATAATGAGTAGTTAGAATCAAACTTAAAGTTTAAGGGGTGTTGCCCGTGAAAAGCACCCGTGTTGTTTACTGTATTCTAATTGTAGTTGCACTGATAACACCATTGGTTCTTTTGGGATCAGGTTTTTTTAGCTCAGCGTCGGAGAAGGTGTTGCCCGGTGTTGAAGTTATGGGAATTGATCTGGGAAATTTAAGTAAATCTGAAGGCATGGTAAAGCTTGCTGAATTGGAAAAAAACCTGCGGGCCACCAAAGTAACGCTTTGCTACCGGGACCAGAGTTGGCCGCTGTTGTTAAATGAAATAGGGTTCGAACTGGACGAGGAGGCAATAATGGACGCGGCCCTTCATGCCGGGCGGGAGGGCAACTTGATCCGGCAGTGGCGGGATAGACAGCAGTTAAAGCAAAACGGCAAGGTTATTTCTGTAGCTGTTAATTTTGATCAGGATAGACTAAGCCAACGAACTAAAGAGTTGACCCGGGGTGTCACTGTTGAACCAATCGACGCGAATTTTTTAGTTGACGGCAACGATGCTGTTTCCGTACGGCCGGGTAAAGACGGTACAGGAATAGATATTGAAAAACTAACAAGCGATCTTACATCAGTCATTGTTGAAGCGAAAAAACCGGAGGTGGAACTGACCGTCATTACCGTACCGCCTGCCCGCTCCACTGAAATGATCCGGTCGATGGGGATAAACGGCCTGCTGGCCGGTTATTCTACCTGGTTTGATGCCGGCAAAGTCAGCCGTACCTATAATATCAGCGTGGCGGCACGCGCTTTTGACGAACAGCTAATCCGCCCGGGACATGAAGTGTCTTTTAATAAAGTTGTCGGTCCGCGTAGTTCGGAGGCAGGCTATAAAAACGCTCCGGTGATTGTCAATAACGAGATAGTGGAAGGTTTGGGGGGTGGGGTTTGTCAAGTGTCCACGACCCTCTATAATTGTGTCCTGCTGGCCGGCTTGGAAATTGTGGAACGTTACAATCACTCCCTGCCGGTAAGCTATGTGCCAATCGGCCGCGACGCCACTGTTGTTTATGACGAGTTAGATTTTAGATTCCGCAATAATACTGAAAACTATATTTATATCAAGTCTTTTGTTGCCGGTGGGCAGATTGGTTTTAAAATATATGGCAACACTGCTTATAAAAAAGATGTGCGGGTGAATTCCTGGGTTACTCAGGAGATTGAGCCCGGCGTGGTTTACGAGAATGATCCCAACCTGCGTAAAGGTGAGCAGGTTGTAAAGCAGGAAGGCGCGAAAGGATTTAAAGCGTCCGCTGAGCGGTTGTTCCTCTCAAATGGAGTGGTGGAAAAAAGGGAATACCTTTCTTCCAGTGAATATAGTCCTGTGAACAAAGTAATAGCGGTTGGCACAATGGAACAGGTTCTGCCGCAAATCGCCCCTTCCACTCCTCCACCGGCGGCAGGCTGGCCAAATAAGCCGGTAGGCGGCCAGAACAGCCTGGGAAATATAAATCAGCCGGTGGACAGTGTAAATATCGGGAATAACGGTGAAACTTCCAGCGTGACCGGGAATCAAACAGTTAATCAGGCGATCCCGACGAAGCCGCCCACTAATCAAGGAGGCACAAGCGGGAGTGGGACTGGGGCAAGCCGGGGAAGCGTTCGTGTTCAATAATCCGCGCAAATAAAGATTATGGATGATATACTATGGGCTTGGCATGGGCAAGTTAAAAAGAAAAAATACTGTGGTCAGGTGGCTGGCAAGGTATAAGTTTTATTTCATGATTCCGGCGAGTTTTATTTGTCTGTTTATACTCAGCGGCGTAGCTTTGCTGTTGCCTGTGTCGCCGCAAAGCAAGGCGAGTGACGTGGTTGTGACTGTACCCCTGCAAGCGTCCGCCGGGCAGGCGGGAAAAATACTGCAGCAGAATAAACTGGTGCGAAGCGCTGTGGCGTTTAGTCTTTTTGCCAGGTGGAAGGGGAAGGACGGGCAGATCAAGGCCGGTGAGTATAAGCTTAACGGTGGGCTGTCAACACCGCAAATACTTGCTGAACTAATTGACGGCCGCCTGGTGGTCCAGACTTTTACCATACCTGAAGGTTTTACTACCGCCCAAATTGCCGATTTACTTGTAAACAAGGGGTTAATTAACCGTGAGCGTTTTTACGGAGCGGTTGTTAACTATAATTTTAATTACCCTTTTATCCAGGGTTTGCCGAAAAATGAAAAGCGTCTGGAGGGGTATCTTTTCCCGGATACCTACCAGGTAACCAGGCGTATCAGTGAAAGTTCCATCATTGAACTGATGCTAAACCGTTTTGAAAAAGAAATAGATGAATTGGACTACCTAACTCTGGCGCGGGAAGCGGGGCTGACGCTGCACCAAGCTGTGACAATCGCTTCGCTGGTGGAGCGGGAGGCAAAAATTGAAGAGGAAAAACCGTTAATTGCCGGGGTCATCTATAATCGCCTGTCTTGTAACATGCCCCTGCAAGTTGACGCCACGGTACAATATGCCCTGGGCGCTAATAAGCCGCAGCTATCCTACAAAGATTTGGAAGTTAATTCACCTTATAATACCTATCTCATGCAAGGGCTCCCGCCCGGTCCGATAGCAGTACCCGGCAAGTCATCATTACTTGCCGCGGTTCATCCGGTTGTGACAGGAGATTTTTATTATGTCGCCAAGCCGGACGGCTATCATGCCTTCGCCAGAACGCTGGCAGAGCACAATGCCAATAAAGAGAGGTATCTGCAGTGAAACGACCGGAACTTCTGGCGCCTGCCGGAGACCTGGAAAAATTAAAAGTGGCCGTCATTTATGGCGCTGATGCCGTCTACCTCGGTGGGCGGCATTTTGGACTGCGCGCCGGGGCGGGCAATTTCAGTGAGGAAGAAATAGCTGAAGGGGTACGCTTTGCCCATGAAAAAGGAGTACGGGTTTATGTGACAGTGAATATATTTGCCCACAACAGCGATCTTGCTAAATTACCCGGTTATCTTGATACGGTCAGCGCGGCCGGTGTAGACGGTGTGATTTTATCCGACCCGGGAGTAGTTGAACTGGTAAGAAAGCTCCACCCGGCTCTACCGGTGCATCTGAGCACCCAGGCTAATACAACTAATTGGGCGGCGGCGCAATTCTGGGAAAAACTAGGTGTCTCACGGATCATTCTAGCCCGCGAGTTGTCTCTTGATGAAATTGCCGAGATCAGGGAACGGGTAGGAGTGGAGCTGGAGATATTCGTCCACGGCGCCATGTGTGTTTCATATTCCGGACGCTGTTTGTTAAGCAACTACTTTACCGGGAGAGACGCCAACAGGGGCGACTGCGCGCAGTCCTGCCGCTGGAGGTACGCCCTGGTGGAGGAAACAAGACCGGGCGAGTACCTGCCTCTTGAAGAAGATGAAAAAGGCGCCTATATCCTTAGTTCCCGGGATCTTTGTCTGATTGAGCATATTCCGGAGCTGGCGGCGGCCGGCATTAACAGCTTTAAGATCGAGGGCAGAATGAAAAGTATCCATTACGTAGCCGGGGTTGTAAAGGCCTACCGTGAGGCGATGGATACTTTTTTTGCCGGCGGGGCGGGTTGCTGGAATCCGGACGTCTGGCTTGAGGAAATCGGCAAGGTAAGCCACCGCGAATATACCACCGGCTTTCTTTTCGGTAACCCTGGCGCGGCGGGTCAGCATTATAACAGTAAAATTTACCGGCGACGCTATTCCTTTATTGGTCTGGTCCGGGGTTACGATCAACAAGCCGGGTTGGCGGTGGTGGAGCAGCGCAACCGCTTTGCCGTCGGGGATGAAGTGGAAATACTCACTCCGGCGGGAGGGCCTTCAAAGCTAACAATCAGCGCTATTTACGACGAGGATGGCTATTCAATAGAGGTTGCCCCACACCCCCAGCAAATTGTCAAAATACCAGTACATAAGGAACTTGAGGCATATTCCATGCTGAGAAAACCAATCGAATAATTATTCAGTAGTCAGTAGTCAGTATTCAGTAAAGCCGGCCCGTTGGAAGCAGGGGGACGTTCTTTTTGCTTCCCTCCTGGGAGGGAAGCAAAAAGAACGTCCCCCTGCTTCCTCCCCTGCTTCCCCTGAAAAGAACGTCCCCCTGCTTCCTCCCCTGCTTCCCCTGAAAAGAACGTCCCCCTGCTTCCTCCCCTGCTTCCCCTGAAAAGAACGTCCCCCTGCTTCCCCGTGAGGCATACAGCTACTCGACCTGTGTTATATGCCCAAAGGTTTCGAATGTATAACTATAAACATTTCCGGCCAAGCTCTAATATATACATACATGTGGAAAGGCCGGAAAATAATGGGGCTATTGATTCAGAAAAGACAAGTTGCGGTTTTTTACTTCTTTATCATCATTTTAGGCCTCCTGACTGCATGTCTCTGGATGATTCAAATCAGGGACGGAGAAAAATATGCCGCTATGGCTCTGGAGCAGGGAAGCATTTATGTTCCCCTGGAAGAAGTGTGCAGGGGAAAAATTCTGGACAGAAACCTACTGTCTTTGACCGGTGAGCAGGAATCTGAGAGAATTGTTGTTTTCCCTGAAGTGATAGACAGGGAGGAAGTTATCCGGGGTCTTTCAGAAATCCTTAATGTGCCGCGCACGGTTCTGGCTGACTTGCTGAACGGGGCTCCTCGTTACTTGCCCTACCAGTTGTCACAAGCACAGGTGGAAGCGGTGAAAGAGCGGGGATGGAAAGGAGTGGCGGTATTACCGGTTAGTTTTCGTTACGGGGACAAGCCGCTGGCGGCTCAAGTGATCGGTCATTTGGGGAAAATCGCCTCGCGTGAGGAGTTGTCCATATTAAGCAGTCAGAGTGGCAAGTCCTATAAATACGATGATGTGGTCGGCAAAATCGGTCTTGAAGGTATGTATGAGTCCGAACTGAAAGGCGAGAGACCTGAACGGGCGGCCAGGGTTTACCACGATGCCACTGGGAATATTCTAAACGGTTCTGTGATAACAGTGGAGGAGGGTGTCAGGGACAGCAACAGGCAGGATCTGGTGCTTACCATTGACGCCCGTATTCAGCAGGTTGTGGAAAGTGTGATGGACAATAGGTCGATCAAGGGCGCGGTGGTCGTGATGGAGGCGGGCACGGGAGATTTGCTTGCCATGGCAGGCCGCCCGGCCTTCCACCCGGCGCAGGTGGAAGATTATTTACGAAAAGGCGGCGAGGAGCGGTTTTTTGACCATTGTACCGCTCTCTATCAGCCCGGTTCTATTTTTAAAATTGTAGTTGCCGCGGCTGCTTTGGAGGAAGGTGTCGCCGGCGCCGGCAGTTTGTTAACCTGCGGCGGGGCAAAAGATAATTTAATCCATTGCTGGAATGACGCGGGACATGGCAATATTACTTTTTCCCGTGCCTTTGCCGAATCCTGTAATCCTGCGTTCGCCAGGATTGGCTTAAGCCTCGGCGCGCAAAAAATAATTGAATATGCCCGAAAACTGGGTTTGGATAACCAGTCTGTCACAGGTTACCCGGTACCGGTTGACCGGCGCGAGGATCTGAGCCTGATTGCGGCGCCGTACAATTTGGTGAACAGCAGTATTGGCCAGGGGCCTGTGCTGGTTAGTCCCGTTCAAGTCGCGGCCATGATGAACGCGGTCATTTCCGGCGGCGTTTACCGGGCGCCGCGTCTTGTAAAAGAAGTGCGTAAAAGCGGCGGAGAGGCGGCCAGAGAATTCAATTCAGAACCCGGCTGCCAGGCAATCCGTCCTGATACCGCCGCTGTACTGCGTGAATTATTGGAACTGGCAACTGACGAGGGTGTCGCGAAAGGGTCCTTAGTGCCGGTTTTCGGGAGCGCCGGCAAGACGGGATCAGCGCAAACCGGCGACATGAAACATTCGGTGAACGCCTGGTTTACCGGCTATGCCCCGCGAATCAATCCACGTTATATTGTCACCGTCTTAGTTGAAGACGGCGCCAGCGGTAGTGAATCAGCCGCGCCGGTTTTCCGGGAAATAATGGAACAGATCTTGCGTTTTGATTAAGCGTTAGCATTCAGCAAACCTGACAATTGAGGGCATGGCGTTGCCCATAGCGAACGACCCATTTTAAGCGCCAGTAATATCAGTCTGCGAGTAGGAGTAACCGGACTTCAATAATTGTGGATAAACGACTTATGGGCTTATTAAGCAGCGTGCCCACAAGTCGTCGAAACCACCTTTTCAGCGCTGCTAGTCCTATCTGAAACGAGCCGTTAAGAGAGCATTTTCTCCAGCTCATTGCGATTAAAACCTACCACTACCTGGCTGCCCATGGTAACTGTCGGCACGGCCATCCGCCCGGTCTTCCTGATCATTTCGTCCCTGGCGCGCTCATCAGCCGCGACGTTGATTTCTTTGTAATTTACCCCTTTGCCTGAAAGAAACTCTTTCACATGGTTGCAATGGGGTCAAGTGGGTGTTGTGTAAACAGTTACATTTTTCTCCAATATTTATTCCCTCCTGTATTCTTTCTTTTTAGTTTCAATGATTGCAATAAGAAATATACACAGTATTTCTGACAATTGCTGTATGGTGTATCGCAGTAACCTTTTCAGTCACCTTCCCATATCATGCTTTAGGTGTATTGTTGGCAAAATAGAAGCAGTTTGGCAAAGGCTGAAAAGAGGTAAAAATGTGGCAAAAAAAGCTGAGCCAGTGTTAATCATCGGCGCCGGGGTAGCGGGAGGAGTCGTGGCTGATGTTCTTGGCCAAAGTCTAAACAAGGATTTGAAACCTGTTGGTTTTATTGACGATGATCTCAAAAAACAAAAATTAGTGCTGCATGGTTTACCGGTTTTAGGAACCAGGGATGACATCCTGACGATTGTTCGCGGTTACGATATTAAAAAAATTATTATCGCGATACCTTCAGCTTCAGGCCGGGTTATCTGCCAGATCATTGAAAAATGCCATCAGAGCAAAGCGCATTTAAAAATTCTTCCGGGTTTCTACGATCTGATTACAGGTAAGATAAAAATAAGCAAAATCAGGGATATTGAGGTAAGCGACCTGCTTGGCCGGGAGCCTGTAACTCTGGATGTGGAGCGGATAGCCGGGTATCTGACCAACCAAAGCGTGCTGGTTACCGGCGCCGGGGGTTCTATCGGCTCCGAACTGAGCCGTCAGGTTGCGAAATTTTCACCTGGACAATTAATTTTGTTGGGGCGCGGGGAGAACAGTATCTATGAAATTAATCTTGAGTTGAGGGAAAATTTTCAAGGTTTGCAACTCATCCCTGAAATAGGTGATATTAAAGATCGGGCGCGTATGAGGCGGATATTTGATAGATACAGGCCAAACGTGGTATTTCACGCTGCCGCCCATAAGCATGTTTTATTTATGGAACAGTGTCCGGAAGAAGCGGTGAAAAATAATATTACCGGTACGAGAATCTTGGCTGAATCGGCCTGCCGGGTGGGTACCGGCGCCTTTATCCTGATCTCGTCGGATAAAGCGGTAAATCCTGCGAGCATTATGGGAGCTTCAAAACGCGTGGCGGAAATGGTTATTCAGAGAATGAACGAAAGGGGAAAAACTCGTTTTGCCGCTGTACGTTTCGGCAATGTTTTGGGTAGCCGGGGCAGTGTAATACCGTTGTTTAAGAGGCAAATTGCCCGTGGCGGTCCGGTAACCGTTACCCATCCGGATATGGAGCGTTATTTTATGACTACCGCTGAGGCGGCGCAACTGGTTATCCAGGCGGGTGTTCTAGCTAAAGGCGGAGAGATATTTATTCTGGATATGGGTAATCCGGTGAAGATTCTTGATTTAGCCAAAAAACTGATTAGCCTTTCAGGTTTCGAGCCTGAAAAAGACATACCGATCTGTTTTACCGGCATTAACCCTGGCGAAAAATTAGTTGAGCAGTTAGTAGGCGAGGGCGAGAGAACCATACCCACCGAGCATGAAAGAATCTTCGCCATATCTGAAGGCAAGCAGGACTTCGATCTTTTGGAAGCCTCTCTCAATGTTTTGGAAAGTCCGGGTTTTCCTTACCGGGAACATGAAATAATTCTTTTACTGCAAAAATTAATTCCTGGTTTTAGAAAATAATCACTTGGGATGGTGTCTTCCAAATGGGAAAATACAGAGAACAAGGGGAATACCCGGAGGAAAAATTAAAAGAAAAAATATATAACCGGTCGGCAAAAGTTGCGGTAATCGGCTTGGGCTACGTTGGCCTGCCGCTGGCGGTTGAACAGGCTAGAATTGGATTTTCGGTGATGGGTATAGACAAAGATATAAAAAAGGTGGAACAGATAAACAAAGGAAAGAATTATATTCAGGACGTTCCTGAAGATGTTCTGTTTTCCGTGGTGGAAAATGGGAAATTAAGCGCATATCATCATTTTGACCTGCTTAAAGAAGCCGACATTGTCATTATTTGCGTGCCGACCCCTTTGAAATCGATGAACCAACCGGATCTTTCGTTCGTTATTTCAGCAACCAGGGAAATAGCCGATCAGGTCAAAACAAACCGGCTAATTTGTTTGGAAAGCACCACTTTTCCGGGAACAACCCAGGAAGTGATTCTGCCTATTCTGGAATCAACAGGCCACACTGTTGGCAAGGACTTTTTTTTAGCTTTTTCCCCGGAAAGGGTTGACCCTGGCAACAAGCGTTACACTACCAGGGATATCTCGAAAGTGATCGGAGGAGTCACTCCCTCGTGCCGGGACGTGGCATGCGCTTTTTACAGCCAGAGCCTGAAGCAGGTAGTACCGGTATCCTCCCCTGCGGCCGCGGAAATGACCAAAATATTCGAAAACACCTACCGGTCTGTCAATATTGCTCTGGTTAACGAGTTCATGATCCTCTGTGACCGGATGGGTCTTGATATCTGGGAAGTTGTGGATGCCGCGGCTACCAAGCCCTTTGGCATTCAAACCTTTTATCCCGGTCCCGGGGTGGGAGGGCATTGCATACCTGTCGACCCTGTTTATTTGTCCTGGAAGGCCAAAGATTATAATTTTTATACCCGTTTTATAGACCTTGCCGGAGAAATAAACATGCAAGCGTCAGAGTATGTTGTGCAGAAATTAGCCACCACTCTTAATAAACAAAGAAAATGTTTAAATGGGTCTAAAATATTAGTCCTTGGTGTCGCTTATAAGAAAGATATTGATGACATAAGAGAGTCGCCGGCTTTGAAAATTATCGATTTGTTGCAAAAGAATCAAGCTGAGGTGGTTTATCACGACCCCTATGTACCGGTATTGAAACTCCCCGGTATAAAGGAAAGATATATGCGAAGTTTAAAACTTACGCAAGAAGAATTAGTCAGTGCAGACTGTGTTTTGATCATAACCGACCATTCCATTATTGACTACCAGTGGGTGGTGGAGCACGCAAAACTCGTTCTGGACGCGCGCAATGCAACGAAAAACTTGACAGATGGTAAGGGAAAAATAGTAAAAATATAGTTAAATAAATAGGAGTCAGGAGTCAGAAGTCAGGAGTCAGAATAATTTTTAGGGACCAAGGGTTTAAAAACCCTAAAGGAATGCAAAAAATCCCTACTGACTACTGAATACTGACTACTTGAATAGTAACAAACTCAATTCCGGGAGGTGCGATCATCAAAAGTACAGTTTTATCCTTGATAATAATTGGGATTGTGACAGGCGCTTTTACAAATGATTACATAATAACAGTGCCAATCGCTATTTTATATAGTGCCATAGTTTTATTTGTCGCCGGAATATTTGAGGTTCCGGTGAAGGATAGGATGTTTCTGTTCAGGCTGGCGCTGGGTGCGGTTTTAATCAGGTTTCTTTTCATTCTGGCCACGCATAGTTTTGACACGGCTTTTATCAATTACGTAAATTCTTCAGACGCGCTTTATTATGAGTATATGGGCAGGCAGATCGCAGACGCCTGGCGTGACGGCACGACCTTCGCGGTGCCTACTGGAAATTACGGTTACTTCTACTGGAACGGCCTGATTTATTACCTGGCGGGTTATAAGCCGGACTTGATCCGTATATTAAACAGCATTACATCTGTTTGTATTGGGTTAAATTTATATTTTATTTCATTGAAACTAAGCGGAGCGAAAGCGGCAAGAATAAGTTTCGCGCTTGCCGCTTTTTTCCCTTCGGCTATTCTATGGTCATCCTTGAATTTAAAAGATAGTTTGATTATTTTTCTTATAACATTGATCGTTAGAAAGAATATTGAGTTGATGGAAAAATTTCAGCTTGGAAAGGTCCTTTTTATGTCCCTGCTGCTGATGGCGCTCATCTCGCTGCGGTTTTATATAGGGATATTGCTTGCCATTTGTATAAGCCTTTCCTATATTCTTACCGCCACGAAATTCCACTGGTGGCAGAGAATCGCCTACACCCTGGCTATTTTTTTAATCGCTGGTTTAGCTCTGCAACAAATGGGATACGGCTTTATGGGAAAGGATTATGTGTTCAGTCAGAGCATTGAAACGATTGGAGAGCAACACGAAAAAGGGGCTTATGGTCAGGGTGCTTTCGCCGGTGACGTTAGTTTTGATTCTTACTCTGAAGCACTAAAATATTTGCCTATAGGCATATTTTATTTTCTTTTCGGCCCCCTGCCCTGGCAGTCTGTCGGCCCGATCCGGATCATTACGTTGCCGGAGATGATCTTCTTATACTATTTATATAATTATTTCAGAGTTGGAATAAAAAATCTCTGGCAGACCCAACGGGGCGCTTGCTTGTTTTTGCTGGTTTTAATCATATGTTTCGGTTTGATTTACAGTCTTGGTTCATCCAATATCGGAGGCCTTTACCGTGTTCGCCTGCAAGTAATAATGATTGCTTTTATTGCAATCAGCGAAGGTATGCAAAACAGCTGGGTATTGGCAAGAATATTCGGGCGTCTGACCGGTAAGAAGTATCTTCTAAAATAGACAGGGGCGGGGTGTTTTCCAGATGAGGAAAGGATTAATAATTGCCTATCACAGGGTAAACTCCAGCGGGAAGGACCCTATGGCCGTCTCAGTTGAAAACTTCCAGGCTCAAATGAAATATTTCCACGAGAGAGGATACTCATCATTAACCCTGGCTGACTATTCCAACATGATAAATCAGAATGATTTGCCAAAAAAATCGTTGGTTATTACTTTTGATGACGGTTACCGCGATAATTACCTTTTTGCCTTTCCTACCCTGAAACTCTACGGTTTCCGCGCTACAATTTTTTTGACAGTGGATTTTATAGGCACTAGTGATACCTTCCCCATGGATAAAAATAAATGGGACAAAATTAATGATGAAGATTTGCCGCTAAGCTGGGAACAAGTCCTTGAGATGAAGAAATACGGTGTGGAATTTGGGTCACATACCTGTTCCCACTGGCACCTGGATGAATTGCCGGAAAAAGAATTAATCAAAGAATTAGTTGATTCAAAACGCTGTCTGGAAGAAAACCTTCAATCAACTGTGACGAGTTTTTGTTATCCTTCGGGACGTTTCAATCAGAGAGTTAAAGAAGCCGTCTGTCAGGCGGGTTACCTGGCGGCTGTGGTGACTCCAAGACTTAGACAGGTTGATGAAGATATATACAGTTTAAAAAGAATCGGAATTTATTCCAACGATACCGATTGGCGGTTTCGTTTAAAAACCTCGCCTTATTTTGCCGCTTTCAGAGATTCCGGACTGCTATATCAATTAAAGAATTACATACCACGGGTAATTTTACAACCATAACTAATCAGGAGTCAGAAGTCAGGAGTCAGGAGTCAGAATAATTTTGGGTACAACTCAAGGGTTTAAAAACCCAACAAGTATGCAAGAAATTCCTACTGAACTATGACAACTGATTACTAACTACTAATTAGTCAATTCTGACTACTGACTCCTGATTTCTGAATACCTAAATAAATTTTGGGGTGTACATAGTTGAGAGTATTATTTTTACCGACAGCGTCTTGGAATGACCCGCCCAGCAGGTACAGAATACACCAGTACCTGGATTACCTGAGAGGGCAGGGGATCGTTGCTGATTGTAAAGCTGGAGTATCTGATTATATATATGCCAGGTTCACCCCTTATAAAGGAATTCTTGCCAAAGCTGTCTTTTTCGGGCTTTCGTTACTTTCCCGCATTCTGGCTTGCTTTATAATCTGGCGTTACAACGCTGTATTTATCCAGCGGTTGGTGCTGCCGCACGTCTATCCTCTACCTGAAATGCTAATCTGTTTAGTTGCCGGCCTGCTGGGCAAAAGAATAATCTTTGATTTTGACGACGCAATTTTCGCCACGTCACCGCACCGCAAACGGACTCTGGTGGAAAAATTCACCGACAGCAACAGAGTAGCCAGGATATTAGCCAGGTGCGACGCTGTAATTGCCGGGAACGCATACCTGGCGGACTATGCCAGGATTTATAACAGTAATGTGGCAATTATCCCTACATCTATTGACCTGTCCAGATATCCGGTAAAAAAGGTTGCCGAAAAAAAGCCGGGTGAACCGTATGTAATAGGCTGGATTGGCATGCCCGGATCGTTGCCCTATTTGAATATTTTAAAACCTGTTTTTCAGGAAATTGGCATAAGATATAAGATTCTGATCCGGATTATCGGCGGGCAAAATTACGAGTGTCCAGGGGTTCGGGTAGAGCACATCCCCTGGTCTTTAAAAGATGAAGTCAGCCAGATTCTTACTTTTGACATGGGAGTAATGCCCCTTTTTGAAAGCGAGGAAGCCCGGGGAAAATGCGGGCTGAAGTTGCTTCAATACATGGCTGCGGGAGTTCCCGCGGTGGCTTCACCTGTCAGCGCCAATAATGAGATTATAACCGATGGAATAAACGGTTATCTGGCCGGTTCACCAGAAGAGTGGGCGGAAAAATTACGCGCTTTGATTCATTCAACCCAGCTACGGTTGGAGATGGGGAGGCGTGGTAGAGATACCGTTGAACAACGTTTTTCCATAAGAGCTAATTTACCGAAGTTAATACAGGTAATCACTTCAGAAAATGCTGCATTAATAACTGAATTATAATAGTTTAATGATTTTTAGCGGCTTGGTCGGGAGGTTCGGTTTATGTGGAGGTTTCTCGGAAAATGGCTTTACCGGATATTGCATGATACTTATGAGAAATTTCTTGAGATAGAGAAAAGAAAACAGTTTGACAGGGCTAAGAAGCAGGGCTTGGTAACAGTAGGTAAATATACCTACGGGACCCCGACGATCATAAGTTTCCCCGGTGATATAAACAAGGTATCGATCGGTTCATATTGCTCCATAGCGGACGGTGTAACAATTCTTGTCGGAGGTAATCACCGGGTTGACTGGATAACCACTTTTCCTATCCGGCTTATGTTTGAACTTGTAAAAGAACCGGATGAAGGCGTGGTAGCATCAAAGGGCGACGTGATCATCGGTTCCGATGTTTGGATTGGGAATGGGGCTACGATCTTATCTGGTGTGGAAATTGGATCCGGGGCTGTGATCGGGGCGCGGGCGGTTGTCACAAAATCGGTTCCCCCTTACGCAATTGTAGTGGGGAATCCCGGTAAAGTTGTTAAAAAGAGATTTTCAGAAAGTCAGATCAAGCGGTTGCTGGAAATATGCTGGTGGGAATGGCCTCCCGAAGTTATTGCGGCAAATGTGGGTATGCTTTGCAGTGGCGATGTGGAAAAGTTTTGCAGTCTTTATTGTCCGGACGTTGACAGGGAAAATGGGACACCTCCTGAATAGGGATGTCCTTTTGGACACCCATGAAGGTACAACTCCTTGGGCAGGACGGAGGGAAAAATGGACCGTCTCTTACTGGTAACAGCAATAACGGTATTTATTCACCTGATCATCACGTTAAACTACTCAATACGGTTGGCCGGATTACGAACGAGGCGGTTGCTTACCGCAATTTCTATTTTTAATGTGATCTACCTTTCTGCCAGCGTGTCCAATGTAATTCAGGCTCCCTTAATGACGTCGATTGTAGAGCATTCCATAAAGGCAGGTATAGGGCAGGCGGGAGTGGAGATTCCCGCCGGCCAACTGATCTACCAGGATGCTTATAAAGAGCAACTGGTTTTACTGGAGCATAAGATGCGGCTGGTCATTTTGGCGTCAACTGTGGGATCTATGCTTGGAGCATTCATGATTCCGGCTGTGGTGCGTGTTTTTATCAGGGCGATCCGGATTTTTGAAGAAGTGGGCTCGGTGCCATTGACATTAATCAAGATTTTTTTTTCTTTGCCATGGCGGCGAATCGGCGCAGCTTGGCCGCAATACAGTTCGCTCATACACCTATTTAAACAAAAATTGACAATTTCAAAGAATCTTTTGTTGGCGAATATTATTATGACCGGGTTTTATACTACCGGGGTACTTTCCGCTCTTTACGCCGGCGTCATGTACCCGGATTTTCGTTCTACGGCTACATCGCTTTCAGTAATAATAAATGGAGCAGCCATTTTAA
Source organism: Pelotomaculum isophthalicicum JI (assembly GCF_029478095.1). NCBI lineage: Bacteria > Bacillati > Bacillota > Clostridia > Eubacteriales > Desulfotomaculaceae > Pelotomaculum > Pelotomaculum isophthalicicum. Next base: position 71,489 of record NZ_JAKOAV010000007.1, read on the forward strand.
TAGGGGCTGTGATGTTGGAACCTACTTTATCGTCCATTACCGACCAGGTGCTATGCGGGGTCAGGAGTGAGACTGATATCAAACAAATGACTATATGCATGGTGTTGACCCGCCTGTTAGGCACACTCTTTGCCCAGGTGATCTTTTTGCCCTGTGCTTACCTTATAAAATATTTTGCGCAACTCCTGGTATAGGAGCCAGTAGTCAGTATTCAGTATTCAGTAGTGAGAATAAGAGAATGGTTTTCTTTACTGAACGGATTAAAAGTTCTGACTACTTATTTTCGGAGGTAAACAGTTATTGAAAATTATCCTTACAGTTCATCAGTTCCTCCCTGAGTTTTTTGCCGGTACGGAAATATTGACCTATGATACGGCAAAAGAATTGCAGAAACGCGGCCATCAGGTCGAATTATGGACCGGTTTTCCCCTTAATATGGAATTATGTAAAAATAAACACTTCGATAATTATCTTTATGATGGTATTTTCGTGCAACGATTTTACCATTATTATAAACAATCAATCTCGCTAAATAAATTGTGGGAGTTTGAATATAACAATAAAATCTTTAGTGAATATTTCAGTGATTTATTAAAAAGTAAACGGCCTGACATCGTCCACGCTTTTCATTTAGGCAACTTGTCTGCTTCTCTTATAACTGAATGTGTGAAACTTAACATTCCCACTGTTTTTACTGCGACAGACTTCTGGGCTGTTTGCCCCAAATGTCAACTGCGCTTAGCAGATAATTCAATATGTGAAGGACCCGGAGCGAACAGCATGAATTGCTTTGCTCATATGTTGAATAGAAGTTATTTAAATCTAATGCCATGTTGGTTGTTTAAATCATTGATATGGTTAGCGAAACAAGGCTGGTGTCCGGAAAAGCGATATTTGCCGTTATTGCGCGCGGTGGTATCGAGAGCAGATTTTCTAAAAAAAACGATAAATCATATAGACAGAATTCTTGTGCCCACTCATTTATTGAAACAGGTTTTGCAAAGACATGGTTTTGAGCTTAATAAAATACGTTACGTGCCTTATGGAATCAATTTAAATAATATTGAAGAACAACGTTTAAAAACTGCCGGTGCAAAGGTTCGTTTGGGTTTTATCGGTACAGTTGCCGAACATAAGGGGGTTCATGTTTTATTAGAGGCAGTTCGTTTACTGCCAAAGGATATTCCAATTGAAATATTTATATATGGAAAACTGGAAGAAGTGCCTGAGTACACAGCGTGCCTAAAAGAGATTGCCGGCGGTGACGGGCGGATACATTTTTGCGGCACTTTTCCAAGTCATGAAATTGGTGTTGTTTTTTCCCAAATAGATTGTTTAGTAGTACCGTCTATTTGGTATGAAAATACGCCGTTAGTTATTTACTCCGCACAAGCGACTAACACACCCGTTATCGCGACAAACCTTGGTGGCATGTCAGAAGTGATTCAGCATGAAAAAAACGGCTTGTTGTTTGAAAAAGGGGATACGGCACAATTAGCTCATTTAATAATGCGTTTATGCCGGGACCGTAATCTTCTTCCAGCTCTTTCGGCAAAGGCGGTGAAACCAAAATCGATTCCCGCTTATGTGAATGAACTGGAAGAATATTACGGTGAAATACTAGCGGAAAAAGCTTTGAGATATGATTCCATGGTAGACGGTGTGAAAATTTATGAGGAGGTGCCATCAGGGATTTGAAAGCGCTTAGATGCACGGTTTTAGGCGCGAACGGTTTCATTGGCGGCTATCTCTGCAAAGAATTAGTTGCATTGACTGATCAAGTTAATGCTTTCGACTGTGTTTTTAATAATAAATTATTGAATGAGTTAGCGGGGAAAATACATCTCTACCCGGGCGATATCTCAAACGATTTCTCTTTGGAAGAGGTTATAAGCAATACCGATATTCTTTTTCATCTTGCTTATACCACCACACCGTCCACATCGGACGCGGACATCATCTATGATATTACCTCGAATTTAATCAGTACCATAAAAATACTAATTATGTGTGTAAAGCATAAAGTAAAGAAAATAATATTTCCTTCCTCCGGCGGCACAGTATATGGAATTCATTCGGCTGATACAGCGATAAAGGAGGATTTTGCCACTCACCCAATCTCTTCTTACGGAGCAACCAAAGTTGCTATTGAAAAATACCTTTATATTTTTGAAAAAAAGTATGGACTTAAATATATAATCCTTCGATTGGCCAATCCGTATGGCCCCAAATTTACCGGCTTCTCGCAAGGGGTTATTCCTGCTTTTATTAGATATATATTGGATGGAAAACCCTTATATGTTTGGGGAAATGGTGAAGTAATCAGAGATTACATATACATTGACGACGTAATTTCCGCCTTTGTTAAGTCAATCAATTATCAAGGGGAAGAACGGTTGTTTAATATTGGTTCCGGTGTTGGACTTAGTATCAATCAATTGATTAATATACTGGAACGCTGTGAGGGGAAAAAGTTAACTGTAAATTACCAAAAGCCAAGGACTTGTGATGTTCCTTCTGTTTATTTGGATATCAGCAAGGCTAAAGAGCATTTGAATTGGTTTCCGGTGGTGGATATTGAAAATGGCATTAGAATGACTTATGAATATATGAAACAGTATTTGCACGTGATTAATTAACTAATCTGAAAGAGGATGTTGTAATGAAAATAATAAAAATAATAATGTGGCGCATTAATTTTATAATAGCCAAGATTAGCGGCAGTTTGAAAAGGTTAGGGTGGATGCAAGTATTTAAAATTATTCTAAATAAACCAATTGTAAAGCCGGTTGCTTTTTCATTAATTATGCAAGATAAAGAGACTAGTATTGGTTTATACAAAAGTGATTTCTTTCCTGATTTATGGATACCATTGCAAAAAAACCCCGGGCTGGATGTAGACCAATATTTATTTAAATATGATTTATACCACAACACATACATAGGTGACTTGATTTCCAGGGGAGACACTGTAATCGATTGTGGAGGGTATATTGGTTTATTTACTTTGTGGTGTCTGAAAAAAGGCGCTAAACGGGTTATTGTGTTCGAACCCGAGAAAAGGAACTATGAGTGTTTAAGACGCAACCTTTCATCCTACATCGATTCCGGCAAAGTGCTCCTTATTGGCAAGGGAGTATGGAGCACGGGTGGCAGTATGGGCTTGAGGCTTACCGAGAGCGGGGTGGGGCATTCTCTGCTGAGTGGAGTTGAAGCAATTGATTCAACTCCCATTGAGGTAGTTGAAATAGATACAGTGATTCAAGACCTTGTACCGAATGAAAGAATTGGTTTTATTAAAATGGACGTCGAGGGGGCCGAACGGGAAGCTCTTATTGGAGCAAAAGGAGCTATTGCCAGGGACAAACCAAAAATGTTTATTTGCTCTTACCACCTGCCTGACGATCCTCAGGTAATAACTAATATCGTGATGGAAACACAACCAGATTATCGGGTGGATTATACCGGATTCGCTTCTAATGACAGGGGATTTATTCAGGAGCAGGGAGTTGTTTTTACATGATCAAAAAAATGATAAAAAAGCAAAAATACAGCCCGTCCTGGTGGGGAGTGTTTTTTAATCCATATTTCATCACCCGCCGCTGTTTATTTCAGGGTATACGCGCATTGACGGCGAAGATTGCAGGGGATGGAGTTAGCCGGTGGCTTGACGTGGGCTGTGGGGAGCGGCCTTATGAATATCTGTTTAATGTGAAAGAGTACATCGGTATTGATGTTGAAGAAAGTGGGCATCATCCTGACGCAAAGTATTGCGACATCTTCTTTGATGGAATGAACATACCGTTTCCATCGGAATCCTTTGACGGGATTGTTTGTACCCAGGTGCTGGAGCACGTTTTGCATAGTAAAGAATTATTGAGAGAAATGACGCGTGCTTTAAAGCCGGGGGGGCATCTCCTTCTGACCGCTCCTTTTGTATGGGAAGAACACGAACAGCCATATGATTTTACCCGCTTTACCAGATTCGGTATGATGGATATGATCACCCGTTCCGGATTTGAAGTTGTTGAGCAAAACCAAACGGCCGGGTATTTTGGGGCTTTAGCCCAAATGGCTTCATCTTACTTGTATAGTGCGGCCGCCAGGCGCAGTAATTTATGGAATATGATTGTGACTGCTTTTTTGTGCGCTCCTGTGCAAATCTTGGGGCTGCTTTTGCAAAAGTTATTGCCGAGGAATAACAATTTGTACCTGGACCATATTATACTGGCTAGGAAGATATAGTGGAAGGAAAAGGTCTCATTGAAAATGGTGGAGATTCCTTTACCATATCGTTTTTTTTTCTTATGAAACATGCGGGGTTTCCCGGTGGAGCAAAAGGAGCCGCCGCTGGGTTCTCCGGTTATCTCAGAAAGGTTTTCTCGGAAAAGTTGCTGACTTTATCAAGGAACGTGTTTTTAAAATTCGCCCGACCCTGTATCGGGTTAAGATAAATAACGCCCCAAGTCCCCGGCATCCCAATAGTTATTCATATAATCGCCAATACCTTTGTCGGCGGCTCCACCCAGTTGATTACCGATTTAATTGAACACATTGGGCACAAGTATAATATGGAAGTAGTCACAGAGGCTCTTCCAATGGATGGATTTCATAAAGGGATGGTTTTTCATGACTTTTCCCATTTGAGGACAAGCGAGGAAATGGCCGGATTTTTGAAAAAGGCCATAATGAAACAGTCGAAAATAGCCATAACCATCAATTGCTGGGCTACATACTTGTATAGCACAGACAGACTAAGAATCTGTCCTCCTTTTGCCCCAAGACCAGCATTTAACCCTATCCCCTGCGAGGCTGAAAGCGGGGTATTGCCTTTTGGCAAGCAAGTAATTTTACCCCTATGGGGCTTAATCAAGCCACCGGCTAAGCCAGTGGTCATGACTAGAGGGGGAATTGATTTATTGAGTCAGAAAGATTGCTGTTGAGCGAAATCGCGATTTAGTTGATTTTTGTAAAGGTACTGGTTTTAGGAGGTGCGAGTTCAAGGTTGTAAGGCCATCTGATGTATACGAGAAAAATAATAAATTAATGGTACATGTTGAACGTGGCAAAGGCGGTCGGCCACATGAGGTAACTGTGTGTGAAAACATATCGTGACCGGCATCCGGATGAGAAGATTTTTGAGCGTATACCGGTTCGTGCTGATATACATAGTTATCGACGTAAGTATGCGAAGGAGCGGTATCGTGAGTTGACAGGTCGGGAGTATGAGAAAATTTTCTAAAGAATATAAGTTGCGGGAATTTTACCTTAATAGTTAAAGAGAATAAAATAGTTGAATATGATTTTTTGATTAAAAAAAGGAAATAAAGAAATAGAATATTTTAAGCTGACCGAGGGACGGAAGCTAAGAACCGATGTTTATTTGGTTTTTACTTCTGTTTTTTTAATTTAAATCTAGGTGTTGGCCCTATACCAGCATAGCTTGAATCAGATGCAAAGTCGTTTCCAGTTATTAACTATACTAGCAGTGTATTTAATTTCAAGTTCCGGAAGCATGTTACGCCAACATAAACTATAAGTAAAACTGTATCACTATTAACTTATGAAGTTTGTTTTACAAGTTATCGGTTCATTATTTAAATTAATTATACGAGGAGGAAAAAGCGTTGATAAAAAAAACTATAATTAGTATAAATATTATTCTTAGTATTTTAAGCATGTTTGTATCGTTACCTGCTATGGCTTATAATAGAACTAATGCTATTAATTATGCTGAAAGTTATGCAGTAAATCCAAATTCAAATTACCGTTACTATGGTTCAAGTGGCGATTGCACGAATTTTACATCCCAATGCTTATATGCAGGTGGCGAAAGCATGGTAACAGGAACCCAAGATTCTTATTACGTATGGTGGTATAATAACTTTTCAACTCCTTGGACATGGGATGATGTCTGTGCATATAACTGGTCACTTGCCTCACGTTCCTATGATTGGCAAACTCAAAATTCGAGTCCTACACGTGGCCAGTTAAAGGGGACATATCCTGGAACAACCTCGGTTCCCTATCCGTCTGGTGTTTCTGCTGGAGATTTATTCTATTATGATTGGTATGGTTATGGTGAAATTGATCATTCTTCAATATATGTTTGTAATGGTACAGATCCTGATAGCGGGTATTCTGGAGCGCTCATTGACCAGCATAGTAATAATGTAGCACATGAAATATGGTCTTTATCCTATAGAAATACAGATAGAAACACTACAACAATTTATTGCGTTCATATGTATTAATTAATATTAAACTAGGAGGATAGAATAATGATGAAAAATAAATTATTTATTTGTACACTAAGTGTTGTTATAACTTGTTTGTTATTAATAGGTTCTCAAAAGGCATATAGTGCAATAAATGAAAAAAATATTAATGATTTAATAAGTAAGTACGAAACATGGACAGTGAGAATGTTAATACCAGATAATGATAATTTAGGGAAGACAACTAAGACACCTGATTCTGTCAAGAGTGCAATAAGACAAAGGGAACAAAAAAATGTTGATGAACTCTTCTCCACTGAGAAGTCTAATGTAATGAAAGATAAGGTTGATAGCGCTCTTAATAGTAGGGAAGTACTTGATGACGTTGATGGTGGAGTTGTAAACATAGTTATTAAACAATGTAATATTAAAGATGACACGGCTCTAGTAGAAGCCCAAGTTACTAAGTATATTACAGATATTGTGAATAAAGATGGTAAGTCTTATAAAAACAGGGTTCAATCCACTGATATGAAAAAATACAATTGTATTAGAGAAAATGGTAAATGGGTTATAGACAATGTTGGCGGACAAAAAGACTTTGATTCAGTTAAGGTTGATTTGCAACCAATCGAGTAAAACATGTCACTATGAAGTAGTAAATTTAAAATTATTAAATATAGTTGAAAAAGTTTTAATTAATTTGCTTCAGGTAAATCCTGAAGTTTTTATTTTGGGTAGGATTACCATAGGTGTAACCCGCAGGAAGTTATTAACTGAAGACTGCCCTATAATTAACACATCAATAAGGTGATGATGGCTTTCCAGTGGAGGATAGACAGATTAAGTTCAAATATCCAAGATGATGGCTAAAGGCATGCCCCAATATAAAATTAAGTTCACCGAGCTACTCATACTTCATCTTTCCCCAGAAGGACTCCATTGGAGCATTATCCCAACAACCTCAGTAGTTACAAAAATATTTTGATTTTTGAGGTGTGCTTTCTAAAGTAATCAAATAATGTAAGGAACGGGCCTGCAATTGACTTTATATATGATACCGGTACTGTTATTTTCTTTTGAATATGGCTGCGCTTTTTGATTGTGCGGGGGAGAATTTTTATAATATTGTAGTACAATTTTATAATCGTTTTAATATCCCTGGTTTTAATAAAATATAAAAAAGTGGAGTATGTGTGTAGTAACAAAAAAGTAGTGATAATGTGCCCGAGTAATTTCACCGGCATGTTTTTCAGGTGAACGCAAATAATATTTCTTTGCATCCAAATGAAACGTTTTGCCGGAATCTGGCTGGAGGTTGCCTGGATCATGTGGTAAACGATTGCTGTAGGTACGTATAAGCATTTATAACCCATTAGTTGAGCGCGCACACCTATATCTATGTCTTCATAATAGGCAAAAAAATCCTCATCAAAAAACCCTACCTTTTCAAACATTTCCTTACGATAAATCGCTGCTCCGGCACAAGCGGAAAATAAATATCTGGGCTGGTCATATTGCCCGGTATCAAGCTCATCTCTTCCGACAGTATGTCCGTAGTAACAAAGCATGTCGCCGGCGTTGTCGATTAGATTCCTATTGAAATAATTCATCATTTTCGAGGCGCAAAAACCAACGTCAGTGTTTTCATTAAGCGCTTTAACAAGCTCACCCAGCCATGCCGGGTCGGCTTCTGTATCGTTATTCAGCAAAGCGACATATTTGCCCCGGGCAGATTTAATCCCACAGTTGACGGCCACGCAAAATCCTTTATTGGTCTGTAACTTATAAATCCTGACTTCCGGGTAGAAAGATTCGACGAACCTGTCGGAGCCATCGGATGACCCGTTGTCTACCACTATTACTTCGAAGTCCCGGTATGTTTGGCGCTTTAGGGATGATAGACAGATTTCCAGCAGGTCACGGCCATTCCAGTTTGGTATTATGACAGATGTTTCTGGTGTCGACATAATTCACAACCTTTCATGGGATCAGACTTCTAATTATTCACATAGTAATAATGAAGGGCGATTTTATTGATATTGATAGCGGTCTGTTGAGTGTCAATTTAGGGTTTTGCTAATATATTAAGAATATATTTAGTCGGGGGTAAGTATGGAGCGGTTTTTGATTGTCATTACTCTGACAGTGATTATCCATCTGATAAGCACTTTAGCCTATTCAGTCCGGTTGGCCGGGGTGCGTACGCAGCGGCTGCTTACTGCATTTTCTCTGTATAACATAATTTACCTTGCGGCAAGTTTTTCCAATAACATACAGACCCCTTTGTTAACTTCCATTGTAGAACACGGAATTAACGCGGGTGCGATGCAGGCTGGTTTAAATGTACCTGTCGAGCAAGTGGTTTCCCATGCGGCGTATCAGGGTCAATTGACCTTGCTCGCGGAGCAAATTCGTCTGGTTATTGCGGCAGCCACTTTGGGCACTTTGGGAGGAGCATTCTTAGTTCCGCCTTTCGTAAGCATTTTTGTAAAAGCAATCCGGCTTTTTGAAGAAACGGGCTCGACGCTTCGTACGTTTATTAACCTTGCTATTTCCTGTCTGCCTTGGCGCTTACGTCCGAAAAGACTGCATTTTGGGGCTTATTGCACTTTATTAAAACAGATAATCAGGCAGAAGATAAAAATACCTAAAAATTTCTTGTTGGCGAATGTTATTGTTACCGGGTTTTATACGACTGGTGTACTCTCAGCCCTTTATGCCGGTGCTATGTTTCCTGATTTCCGGACAACGGCCACTACGCTTTCAATGGTTGTCAACGGCTTTGCCACCATCCTGGGAACAATGGTGGTGGAACCGACAGCGTCATCCATCACTGATGAGGCGCTACGCGGGGACAGGGATGAAGCGGACGTTAAACAAATGGCCTTCTACATGGCATTAACACGCCTAGCCGGAACCGTTTTGGCCCAGGCGCTTTTTTTGCCGGGCGCGTATTTTATTAAGTTTATCGCACAACTACTGGCATAAAAAGTTATCCGGCACTACTTAAGGGTCAGAAGTCAGTAGTCAGTAGTCAGTAATCAGGTTGCCAGAATGATAGAAAGGTTTAGCGCTTTGGATAATTCTGAATTCTGACTACTGAATTCTGAATGCCTAAATAATAACATTAATCCAATAGTTTACCTTTAATAATTTCCTGTGCAACCAATCCGGCCGCTATTTCTGCGCCTTCACCATTCCAGTGGGTATCATCAAAGTAATAAACATCTCTGCCTTCTCTGATTTCATTTCTGAATGGATCAATCAGATTTATAGCGATTACGTTGTTCTTCTGGAGTTCACTTGTCAGGCGCTCAATAAAATGTGGATCTTTTTTTGTTTTTTGTTCTTCAACAATTTCATCATAATAAGCGTTAAATTTATCAGGAACGGCAAGGAAAATGAGTGTTATACCTTTTGCCTTAAGTTGCTCATTGATATAAGAAATAAACGCGACCGGTTGACATACATCTTCAAAATCCCCTGTTTTATTGAAGGAAACCAGATCGTCCTGGAAAAACATCAGATCTCTGCCGTTCTTCAGTTTCACTATGTCAACTTTATCGAGTACCGGTTTGCCGGTAATGTTATACGATAAATTATTTACTAAAAACTTAATATTAGAAGAATTTACCACTGCCAGTTGTTTGTGAGAAGTATTTTTCTTACCCCAATTTTCTTCGTATTCATTTTTCTTCTTTGATGCTGAATAATAAAAATCAACTTTCCCTATGTTGAAACTATCGTTATTAATATTTCTTTCAACGGATTCCCACACCAGGACCTTTGCGTTTTTCATAAGATCACCCTGTAAAAAAGAAAAAGGATCCAAGACACCATTGGCTGCCGCATTGTAACAGTTTATATTTAATTTGTTTTGCAACAACATCGAAAAACGTTCGTCATCATTATTGCATAGCATGAATGAGTCGCCGACGGTGAGCACCGGATATGTTAAATTATCGTTGTAATCTTTATTTAAGTATCCATTTTGATCTGATGTATCAACAACTTTGCGGCGAACACCCAGCCTGTATAGATATGAAAGTCGCGCTAAATCACCGAATGCCGTAACCTCAATATGTCTCTGCGGCTCGTGTCTGCCTGTATATGCTGATCTTTTGATAAACTTATCCGGCAAAGAAAGAGCTTCCCCCGTAAATCCATAAAGAATTATATGAAAAATTAAAAAAGAGATAATCGCTATCGTAAATACTTTTACAAAATATTTATAGGACAAGTTTCTCACCTGGCTTCTCAAAATTGAAAATATAAAAATTCACTGGGGTTGTTAATCATTGTCAGAGAAATGAGGGCAATCAGGATCGTAAAGACCAGCCATTTTGTGTTCGGCCTGATGTTATTTGCCAGGTATATGGAGTTCGGCAGTAGGTTAACGGCAATTACGGCGAGTATAATAAAAAAGATTTCAATTTTTGTCGCGTATTCAGGATGGAAATCAATTCCGTTTAAGCCAACGCAGCCTTTTAGTATGTTGAACGCTGTTTTTATATCTTTTGCCCTAAAGAATATCCAGGCCACAACCACGGCGATAAATGTGACGGTTCTTGCTATAAACCAATTAATTTTAATTTTTGTGGACCTGAATTCATGGTTGATACATAAGTAAATACCGTGCAAACCTCCCCATATTACGAAAGTCCAGCCTGCTCCGTGCCATAAACCGCCCAATAGCATTGTTATCATTAAATTAATATATTTCCTGAGCTTGCCTAGCCTGTTTCCACCAAGTGGAATATATAAATAATCTTTTAGGAATCTTGATAAGGTCATGTGCCACGTGCGCCAGAAATCTATGATATTGTTTGACTTATAGGGAGAATTAAAGTTATACGGCATCTTGATATTAAACATATAGGCCAAGCCCAACGCCATATCTGTATAGCCGGAAAAGTCAAAGTAAATTTGCATTGTATAAGAAAGGGCGCCCGCCCAGGCTTCAATAAATGTCGGATGCTCAGCCAGGTCAAAAACCAAGGCTACATGAGGAGAAAAATAGTCTGCTATAATTACTTTTTTAAACAGCCCGATAAAAAATAACAGGATTCCGGTGGATATATTCAAGTAGTTCACTTTAAAAGTTTTTTCATCTTTGAACTGCGGGATGATCTCTTTGTGGTAAACTATCGGGCCTGCTATTAAATGAGGAAAAAACAGCACAAATAAACTGTAACTGATTAAGTTATACTTAATGTTTCTGTTTTTATATATATCAACTATGTAAGCTATTTGCGTAAAAGTAAAAAAAGAAATGGCCAAAGGCAAAACAATGTTTAAGGAGCTTATGTTTGTTTGGAACATTTTATTGATATTATCAATGAAGAAATTGCAGTATTTATAATATGCAAGCAGTAACAGGTTGAAAGAAACTCCCGCGATCAATATTTCCTTCCTACCCGTTCTGCATAATAAATGACCAGTCAGATAGTTTAGGCTGATACTGATCACTATTAAGATTGCATATCGATAATTCCAGTAGCTATAGAAAACAAGAGACATCAGAACTAAGGATAATATCGCCGGAAGGTAAAGCTTTTTATTTGTGCAGAAATAAAAAATTACAATGGTTAATGGCAAAAAGATAAATATAAATTCAAAACTGTTAAAAAGCATAAAAATCTCCCATTAATATATTAATTATTGAGTAAAAAATAAGGGAAAGCTAAACCACTTCCCCTTATTTCACTTATTTTACGGGTTTTACTACTAATTGTTGTTCACCGTATTCTAGCACCAATTCCCTTTCGACCCACTCACTAAAACCGCCGTCGTAGTTCTTGACATTAGAAAAGCCCATTAGCTCGTGTAGAACAAACCATACCAGAGAAGATTCCACTCCGTTGTTCGAATAAACCAGCACCTTTTTGTCCGGAGTCACTCCTTTGCTTGCCATTAGAACATTCAATTCCTGTATAGCCTTAAAAGTTTTATCCTCATTAAGAGTATCCAAAAGACTGATATTGACACTGGTGGGAATATGCCCTACCAAGTATTCATTTTTAGAACGGGTGTCAACAATGATAGTGCTTGGAGTATAGTTCAGAATCGCATCCACAACTTCTTCCAGGTTTGTGTATATGTTTGTATCCGCTTTTGCATAATTAAATGCAAAATTAGACGGCGTGATTATCGGCGCCGCCACGGCTGCCTCGAAACCTGCTTCTTTCCACTTTTCGTACCCACCGTCCAGTATTTGAACCGGGTTGTCGCAGCCATAGGCTTTTAATATCCAGTAGATACGCGCCTGTAATCCGTCGTTGCCATAAAGCACGATCTTCTTCTGGCTGTTTATCCCTTTGTCCCCCAAAGTTTTTTGCACCTGATCCGGGGCGGCCAACCGGTCATTGTAGGCAGGATGTGTATACTCGGCATGCAGGATGGGGATAGCGCCGGGAACATGACCAGCAGGGTAAGAATACGCGAAAACCTGAAAGCTTCTCCCGCGTGTATCAAGAATTGACACGTTCGGGTCACTGGTCATCTTGTTTAGCTCGTAAACGCTTATTACAGCGTCAGGATTGCTGTATTCAGAAATTTTGTCAGCGGCTAATTGCGCCGGATCTTTTTGCTTCGGCTGCACCACGGCCGGTTTTGAACTGCGGTACTGGCGTTTGCAGCTCGCCAGGGCAGTTAAGGAAATCGCGAAAATTAATATAGTCGCCAGACAGTAAATTAATATGGACAGACTTTTTTTATTCATTGTCCCTCCCCATTTTCGTAAAGTTTTTTAGTAATAAGGTATGGAACTCCCTATTCACCGCTTTGGGTCTTTCGGTCCATCTTGAGCCACTCATTTAAGGAGCCGTCATAATTCTTCACATTTGGATACCCCAACAGTTGAGAAAAAGCAAACCAGACCAGTGAAGAGTCGACGCCGGAATCGCAATACACAATTATTTTTTTATCTGGGGTTATTTTTTTATTTTCAGCGAGGGCCTTCAAGTCAGAGGCAGACTTAAAAGTCAGGTCTTTGTTCAATAATTCCGCATAGAAAAAGTTTATGCTGCCGGGAATATGTTTGTATAAATATTCGTCTCTGCTCCGGGTGTCCACGATAACATTATTCGGGTTGCCGATTGCCGCTTCTACTTCATTTAGAGTTGCCAGCAACTCCATTTTTGATCTCGCTAAATCAAATTCGAATGTATCAGGCGGGCGGACAGAGTTTGCGGACGTAATATCGTAGCCTGCTTCTTTCCACTTATCCAAGCCGCCGTCCAGAATTTTTACGTTATCGTAGCCATACATCCGCATGGCCCAAAATAGTCGTGCCTGTAATCCGTCATTGCCATATAGGACAACGGTGCTTTCATTGTCGGCTCCCAGCCCGCCGAGAACATCTTGTAATTGTGGCGGTGTCGCTATCCTGTCGGTATATTTGGGGTGGGTATAGCTTTCATGCAATATGGGCACTGCCCCTGGTATATGACCGTACCGGTAAGATTTTAGGAAAACTTCATAGCTCCTGCCGCGTGTGTCAAGGGTAAATATGCTGGTATCGTAAATTTTTTGATTTAATTCGTAAACGCTGATTAGGGCTTCAGGATGCGCATAGCCGGCTATTTTTTCTGCGGCAGCCTGGCGATCCGCCGGGTCTTCTTTTTTTTCTTCAACAACCGGAGGAGTGATAACAGCTTGCTTGCGACTACATCCTCCCAGTAAGCAAGCTCCGGTGATCACATTAATGAACATTAAGAACAATACAGCCGAAAAGAAAAGTCTCCCAAAGGCAGCTCGCAACATACTTCTATTTAATTTTATTGACATAAATAACCGGTTCTCAAGAGAACTCTTGCACCTCCTTTCTAGCCCGTAAGCGGTATCTATGAATTCTCAGGAATAGCATATGAAATTTTGATATTAGAAGTTACAATTCATCAAACAATGGATAATTGGCGCATTTTGCTATCACAAGCCCGGTTTACCCGACATAAGATAACACGAAGCGTGTGCTGGAGATGTGATGGAAATTACGCAAGGGATGGGGACCGCAATTCATGTTATTGGCTGGAGTGTTGGGGAACGTGTGGTTTTGGGCATTAATTGCAAACGCCATTATCACCGCTATTTTTCTTATTATTGCTTTAGCCTATATGGAAGCGGGGGGAAAGGCGAAATCCAAGTGGTTGACCTTGACATTTTGTTCACTGGTAGTGATGGTATCGTTAATCATTATGAAACCCAAGCCGAACAAGGAAGAAGTACAGTATTTGCCGGTGTCTCCCGCAGTCACGGAAAACGTGGATAAACAGAAGGACACAGCCCCCAAAAAAAGCGCTGCAAATTCCACCAGTTCTACTGGCAGTTCGTCCGGTGAAAAGTCACAAAGTACGTCGGGCAAAAATCAGGGAACGCAGGGGCAGACTAAGGTTTCCCAAGAAAAAAACGGCGGTGAGTCAGGAACAAATAGTACGACGGAAAATAAAAAGACCGCGCCAACTATACAAGACCAGCTTAACGACTCCCTTAAAAAGAAAAGTAATGACAATATATACAAAGATCCTGTCCTTGAAGAAATATTGGACCTGAAACAACGTGCGGAAGAAGGCAGCGAAGAAACCGCTTCGGAAGAGCTCCCGGAAAATTCCTCTGAACAGCAGCCTGGCGGCGCCGGCTCCTCCGCGGAGGGGCAGAAGGATGTTCAAAATACAGATACCGGCAGTAGGAAAGATTTAATAAAACAGTTGAGTAGTCAAAAAGTAGTTAAGGCAAAGGTTCTGGTGTCATCCCTTAATGTCAGAGATAAGGGAAGCATGGATGGTAATGTTATCGGATCGTTAAATACAGGCGATATTGTGGAGGTTATAGATAATACCGTAATTGGTGAGTGGGTCAATGTAAAGTTGAACTCCGGGCAAAAGGGGTGGGTAATTAGGAAGAATTTAGAAATATTGCAGTAAATAATAGTACTGACTACTTGAATAGTAACATCTGCAATTTGTCTAAGGGGGAAAGGTGATGAAGCTAAAGGAACTCGGGAGAATATTGGGAGAGTTGAAACTGGTCTTGGTTCTGGTGCCCGTTGTGGCAATGCTGACAAGCGCCATAATCAATTTATTTGTATTGACGCCTGTTTATGAGTCAACAACAACAATAATAGTGCTAAGAGACCAGATGACCCCGTATTCCGAGATAAACATTAATACGATCACATTAAATCAAAGGCTGGTAAGGACTTACAGCGAACTGGCAAAAAGCCGTTCCGTAGCTGAAGAAGTCATTAATAATAATAATTTGAGTTATACCCCCGGGGAGTTAAGCGCGAAGATCAAAGTTGAATTGGCCGGCGATACTGAGGTGCTGAAAATTACAGCAGGTGATTCCAACCCTTCAATTGCGGCATTAATCGCCAATGGAGTCGCCCAGGCGCTTTCCGGCAAAGTTTACAAAGTCATGAATGTTAAAAATATACAGGTGCTTGATCCTGCCGTGCCGTCAGGAACTCCGGTTAGCCCTAAATCTGTATTAAATATTTTAGTTGCTGGTATTCTCGGTCTTGTAATAACGGTGGCAATCATTTTTGTCAGGGAATATCTTGACGATACCATCAGGTATCCTGAAGAGATAGAAAGCTTACTGAAGCTGTCTGTGTTGGGAATGATACCTGCGGCCACTCTCCAAACAGGTGACGGAAGGGGAGTTAAAGTTTGAGCAGTTTTGAACTGGTTACTTACAACCAGCCCCGGGCTTTTATAACAGAGTCTTTTCGGACTCTACGGGCAAATCTTCAGTTTTTTGAGGTGGGGGATTCATTAAAAGCGATCTTGCTGGCCGGGGGAGGGTTCGGAGAAGGGACTTCTTTTATGACAGCCAACCTTGGTGTCGTTTTCGCGCAAACCGGCCAAAAGGTTATTGTTGTTGACTGCGACCTGCGTAAACCACAGCAGCATTTAATTTTTAACGTGGATAATAACTCCGGTTTGACAAATATTTTATTAGAATTCAAAGAACCTGAAGATGTTATCAAGGACCTTCCAATAGCCGGATTAAAAATATTAACCGCAGGCCCGCCTTCTGCCAACCCGACTGAATTGCTAGGCAAAAACAAGATGCGCCAGTTAATCGCAAGCCTGAAAGAAAAGGCTGATGTAATCCTATTGGATGCGCCTCCGTTAGCGGTTGTGGCCGATGCCGCCGTTTTGTCAAAGGCGGTGGACGGTGTGTTGATGGTGGTAAGAGCGATGGTTGCCTCTCATGATTCGGTAGTTAGGACCAAGGAGATGTTAACAAACGCCAGAGCAAGGATCCTTGGCGTAGCTTTAAATTGTGCCAGAATGAATGAAGCTGTTGAGAATTATCAATCACACTACGCGAATAAAGAGAAAATCATTAAAAAAGAGACGGAGATTAAAAAGAAGGCGCCTGTCAAAAAGTAAATTGTTATTTAAGTAGTCAGAATTCAGAATTCAGTAGAAATTCCTTGCATTCCTTTAGAGTTTTTAAACCCTTGAGTTGTACCCAAAAATTATTCTGACTACTGAATACTGACTACTGACTACTGGCTACTAAGTAGTTCAGCAAATTATATTAAAGCTGGTGGTTCTCGAATGAGTACTTTTCTGGTCACCGGAGGGGGGGGCTTCATTGGTTCTAACCTAACCATCGCTCTGGTTGAGCAAGGCCATAAGGTAAAGGTTTTGGATAATTTTTCTACCGGCAGCCTGGACAATTTGACGCCGGTTTTGAATGAAATAGCGGTGCATAAAGGGGATCTGCGAAACCTTAATGATGTCCGGCAGGCTGTTAAGGGAGTTGATGCAGTTTTTCACCAGGGCGCGTTGCCGTCAGTGCCGAGGTCGGTGGCAGACCCATTGACGACCAGTGAAGTTAATATTAACGGGACACTGAATATTTTTCAGGCCTCCAGGGATGCCGGCGTCAGGAGAGTGGTCTATGCTTCCTCATCTTCTGTTTATGGTGTCAATGATATCCTTCCAAAAGTTGAAAGTATGACTCCCTGCCCAATGTCGCCTTATGCGGCTACCAAACTTGCCGGGGAAGTATTCGGAAGGATTTTTTATGAGCTGTATGGTTTGGAAACAGTGGGACTGAGGTATTTTAACGTTTTTGGTCCGCGGCAAAACCCAAAATCAGAGTATGCCGCGGTTATTCCCCGGTTTATCAAAGCATTGTTGGATAAAACGCCGCCGGTAGTATACGGTGACGGAGAGCAGTCCCGGGATTTTACTTTCGTTGACGATGTTGTCCAGGCAAATCTTTTGTCCTGGCGGGCGGCGGGAGTTGCCGGGAAAGTTGTCAATATCGCCGGTGGCAACAGAATTACTTTGAATGGGTTATTGAATGTTTTAAAGGGAATTACCGGCTCGCAAATGGAGGCAATATATTCTGAAGCACGGCCGGGTGATGTAAAGCACTCAATGGCGAGCATAGAAAAAGCTTCCGGTCTACTCGGTTTTTCTCCAAAAACCAGTTTAGAAAAAGGATTAAGGTCAACAGTTGAATGGTTAAAAAACATAGTGCGCCCCGGGTAATTCATGTAACCACAATCGGTATAACTTCTTACCGGGCTCTGCTGGCTCAATGCAGGTACTTCCGCCAGAAAGGTGTTGAGGTGGGGTTTGTTTTCAGCCCTTCCCCAGAGGGTGAGATGCTGCGTCAATTGGGATTCCCGGTAGAGGAGATTTATATCGACAGAAAGATTAATATCTGGTCAGATTCGAGGTCGATATATAAATTGCTCCGTTATTTCCGGACCGTAAGACCGGATATTGTCCATACCCATACTTCCAAGGCGGGAGTAGTGGGCAGGGTGGCTGCCAGACTCGCGGGTGTTCCCAACATCATTCACACAGTACATGGATTTCCCTTTCACCCGGGAATGCCAAAGCTTAAACGATGGGTCTATGAGCAAATTGAGAGACGAATGGCCGGGATCACGGACTTCATGCTGTCCCAAAGTGAAGAGGATGTTGTTAACGCTTCTAATATGGGTATTAAGCCGCGTAAGGGTGATTTGCTGCACATTGGCAACGGTGTTGACCTGGCTGAATTTGATCCGGACGAATATTCCTCCGGGCGGAGATTCCGTGTCAGGGAAAGACTGGCAATCGGTGAAAAAGAGCCGGTAATTACGATGATCGGCCGCATTAATCAGGAAAAAGGATACCATGATTTGGTCGATGCGCTGCAAACGGTTAGGGATATTCCGTGGCAGGCTCTTTTTATCGGCCCTGACGAGGGTTTTTTGTCCATCTTAACTCAGCAAATTAATAGTTGCGAATTACAAGACCGAATCGGGATTTTGGGACCGCGGAGTGATATTGCCGACTTGCTGGCGGTGACGGATATTTACGTGCTCCCTTCTTACCGTGAGGGGTTGCCCCGCTCCCTGATCGAAGCCCAGGCCATGGCTTTGCCCTGCGTAGCTACTAATATCAGGGGATGCCGGGAGGTTGTTGAAGAAGGTGTGACAGGATTTCTGATAACGCCGGGAGACAGCGAAACTATGGGCGGGGTTTTGCGCAAGCTGCTGCTGGATCCCGGGCTTCGCCTGCGAATGGGTCAGGAGGGGCGGAAGCGGGTGCGCCGGTATTTCGATGAAGCTGAGGTGAGCCGGAAGGTTATGTCCGTTTATGAGGAAGTCTTGAAATATGAAAAAAATTCTTATTATCATAAGCAACTTTAACGGAGTGGGAGGAGCGGAGACAGCAACCTACCGTTTCTTAAATAAAGTAGATAGAAATATATTCAAAATTGATGTTTGTTTTTTTGGTTTTGAAGATGATTTTGTATTGTCGGTGAAAAGAATAGTTAACCAGGTTTTTTGTATTGATGCAAAAAAATGTGGTCTTATCTCAACGTATTTTAAGTTACTCAAATTAATAAAAGCTGAGAAATACGATATTTTGCATACGCATCTGGCCTTAGCGGACATTTATGGTCTTTTTTTAGGCTTCTTCACTCCTGTAAAACTGATCAGTACCGAGCACAATCTTTCGGACCGGAGAAAAGTAACAACGCTGGGACGTATTTATTACCGCCTGGCCAAATGGAGGACCAATCATTTTGTGGGGGTATCCAGTAAGATTATACACTGGTTAAAAACTATTGGAGTACCCGAAAAGAAGCTTGTTTTGATCCCAAATCCCATAGAACTTAATGAGATACGCAAAGGAGTCTTTTCAAAAAGAGATTTTTGCGAGTACTCCCACTGGCCTGATGATTCCATTATTGTAGGGACAGTAGCGAATTTTAGACCGGTAAAAGGTTTGAGCTACCTGATCGATAGTATAAAAATCTTAACAGAAGCAGGCTTTAATGTGAGACTGGTTATTATCGGTGATGGGCCGGAGCGGGGAAACCTTGAAAATCAGATCCGGGCGAACCAGCTAACCGGGCATGTGCGATTACTAGGGTTTAGAAAAGATATCAGGGATTTGCTGCCTTTGTTTGATTTGTATGTTTCACCGTCACTCATGGAGGGATTTGGCATATCTATTGTTGAGGCAATGTCTTGCGGGGTGCCGGTGGTGGCCACGGAAGTGGGTGGAGTAACTGATTTTTTGAAGCATATGAAAAACTCTTACCTCGTAAAGCCGGGGGATCCCCATGCTTTGGCTGAAGGTATCAGTTATCTGATTAATAATAAAACCGAAGCTGTCAAGTTTAGCGCATGTGCCTATAACGACGCACATCATTATGAGACAGACGACTTAGTGAAGTATCTGGAGAAATTGTATATGGGGGATGCTCATAATTTTCGCTGCGCAGGCGGCATTAATGACCTGTAGGCTTATCACGGGTAGATGATGATGGGGGTATGTTTTTTGGCTGGAACAGTAATGAATAGTGAACTAAGCAGGTTATTTTACCAAAGGAATGAAGAGCTTTTTCGAGAGGGTGAGTGGCACCGTGAGATAAAGAGTTTAGACCTGGATTTTAGAAATAAAACCGTCCTTGATCTCGCGGCCGGAACGGGCCACTGGGAAGAAGTTTTTCTGTCCCTGGGCGCTGGTAAAGTAATTTGGCAGGACCTTTCCGAATTTTTTTACGAGAAAGCGAAACGCAGGCTGCAGGGCTGTGATAATGTGGAATTTCTATTGGGAGACATGATGTCTATTCCTCTGGAAAACGAATCGGTTGATTTTGTTCTGTGCAGGGACTCCATTTTCCATTCCCCAAGTGAAAAAAGAACAGTAGCCGAGGTTTATCGCGTACTTAAGGAAAATGGATATTTTTACTTAACCTTCCGTAACTGGCGCAGGATCTTTAGGGAACCTTTAACCTGGAAGTCACCATTGAAGCTATTATCCCCATACATTTACAGAATTACCGAAAAAAAATTAATTCATACGGTCTTCACCTCGGAAGGCTTTATCTTGTCATGCCTAAAAAAATGTGGTTATAAGATTGAGAGAGTGAGCCGGGTAGATTCAGTTTCTTTAATCCTTGCGCGTAAATAGCGGGATAGACAAGGCCGGGTGATTTAAATAAAAAGAAGGATTCGATATATAGTTATATTTTTTAGCTTTCTTCTTATTGGGATAATTATATTTTTTGCCAACCCCCCGTGGGCGTTACTGGCAAAACTATTAGTCATTGATGACAAGCCCGAGAAAGTAGATGTACTGGTAGTCCTCGAGGGTGATTCGGAAAGGGATCTCTACGCGGTGCAGCTTTATAAGCTAGGCCTGGCGCCAAAAATAATCATATCTGGTTGTGGCGGTGAGCAGAAGGCAAAAGTAGTTGTCAACGCGGGTGTTAGGGAAAGGGATATTTTAGTCGATGGCAAATCCGAAAGCACTTATCAGAATGCCGTTTATTCCAAGGATATTGTAACCGCTCAAAATTTCAAGTCTGCCATTATCATTACTTCGCCGTACCACATGAGGAGAACCAAGCTGGTATTCGGAAGGATATTCAGAAATACCGGCGTGAAACTGCTTTACTGTTCGACCAAGGACTCAGGATTTAATGTGGATGGGCAGTGCAAAAGCGATATTGACAGGCAGATAGTCCGAAGCGAGTATATAAAACTGATTTATTACTGGTTCAGGTATTGGTAGAGCCAGTAGTCAGGAATCAGTAGTCAGGATGAGAGAACGGTTATCGCCTTGAGGTATTCTGAATTCTGACTACTTGAAAGGGTGGCATATAGTGGGAAGTTATTATGTGCTGGGTTTGCGTGATAAGGATCAGTGGCTGCGGGAGCTGGGTTATATAAAGGAGTTGAGTCCGGATCTTCATTACACGCCCGAATACTGCGGATTATTCAAGGAATCGGGGGAAGTCCGGCTTTTCGTCTACAAAGAAGGAGGCGACTCTGTTGTTTATCCTTTTCTGCTCAGGAAGGTGAATTTAATCCCGGGCCTGGAAGGCAAACTTGAGCAGGACCTGTACGATGTTACCAGCCCTTATGGTTATGGAGGGCCGTTGGCCTCTCCGTCAGCCGGTGAAGGTGTATGGGGCAACTTTCACCTGTGTTTCACGGATTATTGCGCCAGGAACCGTATCGTCAGCGAGTTTATCCGGTTCCACCCTTTATTGGGAAATCACCGCTTACTATTAAACAACTTGGAAGTCGAAAGGGTTTCCTCAGTAATCTGCGTAGATCTCAGAAGAACTAATGAAGAAATATGGACTGGGTATGAGCGCAATAACCGCAAAAACATAAATAAAGCTTACCGGGAAGGTCTTGAAGTGATCCTTGAAGATACGCCGTCGCACTTTTCCGATTTTATTTCGATTTACCACCATACGCTTTTTCGAAACCAGGCCAGTGAATTTTACTTCTTTAACAGCGATTTTTATGAATATATACATAAAGAATTAAAGAGTAACTTTTTGTATGCTCACACCTCGAAAAACGGCCAAATTATTTCCACTGAGCTGCTCTTGTTTAATAAAACTTATATTCATTCATTTCTAGGAGGGACTTTAGAACAATTTTATGAGTACCGGCCGAACAATATATTAAAACATGAAGTAATCAAGTGGGCAAAAGACAGGGGCATCAGCTATTTTTTACTTGGCGGGGGGTACCGTGAGGGTGACGGTATTTATTGCTATAAACATTCTTTCTCCCGCGATGGTGTGTTGGATTTCTACATCGGGAAAAAGGTGCATAACCATGGAGCGGTAAGCATGCTGGAAAATATGATGGCGACAAAAGTCCCACGGGAAAGCGACAGTTATTTCCCCGGTTACCGGAGGTACTAGAGATGAAAAGGGCATTTGACCTGATTGGCTCTTTACTGATCCTGGCGCTCATCAGCCCGCTGCTTTTGGCGGTAGCGCTGGCGATAAAAATAACTTCGCCGGGTCCGGTCATCTTTAAACAAAAGCGTCTGGGGCGACAAGGGAAAATATTTTATTTGTATAAATTCCGGAGCATGATTCCCAACGCCGAGAAAACCGGCTCCGGGATGTTTGTGGAGAAAGATGACCCACGCATAACCAAAATAGGTAAGTTCCTTAGAAAGACCAGCATTGATGAACTGGCGCAGCTTTTTAACGTGCTGCGCGGTGAAATGAGCCTGGTCGGCCCACGGCCCGCCCCCCTGCACCACCTCAGCAAGTATGACGAAAGGCAGCGGAAAAGGCTCGACGTTAAGCCCGGCATAACCGGCTGGGCACAGGTTAACGGCCGCTTAGCCATTTACTGGCCCGAGCGTATCGAATTGGATGTCTGGTATGTTGAGCATTATTCGTTCTGGCTGGACATAAAGATATTAGTCAGAACCGTCGCCGTGGTTTTGTTCCGCCACGGCGGAACCGCCAGGGCGGATCGTAAAGAGGTAGACCCGTTTATGAAAATGTAATTCATTAAGGAGTCAGAATTCAGGAGTCAGGAGTCAGAATATTAAAAGATGAAAAACTTTTATTATTTATTCTGAGTACTGAATCCTGACTACTGACTACTAATGCAATGGAGGATTACAGGTGAGGCTTAAAGGGCGTAAGGTTTTAGTGACGGGGGGAGCCGGTTTTTTAGGCTCCCACTTATGTGAAAAGCTGCTCGCGGAAGGAGCGGAGGTGCATGTGCTGGATGTGTTTACTTCCGGCAGGGCCGCTAATCTGGGCGCGTTATCAGGGCAAATCAACCTTGTTAACGGTGATATCGCCAGCGCGGATTCAGTCTTAAAGGCCGTGGGGAACACCGATACGATTGTTCACCTGGCTTTTCCCCTGGCCTTGCGCGAGCGGTCAATTGAAACTCCGGTTATAACAGGTATTTTGACCGGCCTTCTAAATTTGATCAAGGCAGCCCTTGCCCGTGACGCTTTGCTGATTTATACTTCGTCGATTGCTGTTTACGGGAATGGAAGATATGTTCCTATTGATGAAAACCACCCTTTGGAGCCTGTCCTGATACACGGCGCCGTAAAATTGGCCGGCGAAAACTTCTGCCGCACACTTGCCGGAAGCAATGGACTGCGAACGGTCATCCTCCGGGTGGCGGATATTTATGGCCCACGTAACACCAGGATCAGTGTGCCGATAAAATTCTTGCTCCAGGCTATGGCAAACGAGCCAATAACGGTATATGGGGATGGTTCCGACAGCCGCTCTTATACATTCGTTGCCGACTTTACCGAAGCGGTTGTCTTAAGCATGATCCGGCCTGAAGCAACCGGTGATGTTTTTAATGTTGGAAGTGATGAGTGTGTGTCCATGTGTGAACTAGCTTCTAACATTAGGGGAATTGTGGGAAGCGCCAGCCCGGTCCTCTTTCAGGACAGTCCGGCCGCCGGACGCAGGCTGTTTATTGACAACCGGAAATCAAAAGAGGTACTTGGCTTTAAACCGGCGTTTAGAATTGCCGAAGGGCTCGCTATAACTCACCGCTGGCTTAAAGATAACCCGGAATATTATCATTTGTAAAATAGTGCCACAAGTATGGTGGCGATGTGCAAAAGCTGATCAGTAATATTGACCGGATGCAATTTGGATAGTGATGAGGCAAAAAGGCGAATCTTGAGAAAATCGATTGTAAAATGTGTAGCAAATAGAAAAAAGAGTTTCCATATTGAAAAAAAACCAGTTAAAATCAAGGCGAGGCTGATTACGAGCGCCCAAGACAAGGCGTGGGCGGCAAGCGCCATGATTTTTTTCCTTTTATAGGCAGCTAAACGGGTTAGCTGGAGAAAAAAATCAGCGAAGACATGTCCTGCCATTAGCAGGATTAAAATTGAAAACATAATTACCCTCCCGGCGCCGTATAATTAACTATATTCAAAAAAAGTTTTTTGGATTCTGGAAAGTGCAAGCTGTTTTTAAACAGACCATGTAACACTTTCTATTATCGGGGAGCGGGATTAAAAAGGTTGCCAGGGGATGTTGATGAAGTCACAGCAGCTGCATCATAAATGATCTTTAACGAACCGTGGAGAGGTAATTCTATCCGCGGTTATTTTTCATAAAAACTACTTTGCATCGATAATGTTTTTATTTTTTTTGGGAAAAATCTTATGGGGGAGATTAGGCTGTGGATAATGAAGAGATATTAAACACTTGTAGTGATTTATTAGATAAATTAACAGTAGTTAAAGGATACCTTCAATTAAGTACTGAGCGTAAGAAGGTTGATTATTCTTTATTATTGTTGCAAGAAATCAATGAGATACAAATACTGGTATATAAAATGATTGATACATTAAAGAAATAGAAGGCAATTCTTCTCCGGTTCTAAATAGTTGGAATTTTGGAACTATTTTTAGTTAGAGGATTTCAGGAAGTAATAACGAATATTAAATTAAATAATAATTGTTAAATTATACCATTGGGGAGGACATTATGTCTCAATCTTCACAATATCTGCTTATTGTTGATGATAACGTCGGGGTGTGCCGTCTTTTGTTTGAGTTGTTCAGCGATGAGGGGTATATTGTTGAGACGGCGCTAAGCGGCGCGGAAGCGCTCCGGATAGTTTGCGGCAGAACACCTTCGCTGATCCTTCTCGATGTTAAAATGCCAGGTATGAGCGGTCTGGAGACATTGGATAAAATTAAAGAAATCGTACCGGATATACCGGTAGTGATGATGACCGCGTACACTGAGCTGGACACGATAATGGCGGCCCAAAAGGATGGTTTGATCCAACATTATTTAGGCAAGCCTTTCGACTTGGATGATATTCGCCGTTTAGTCAAGAAAATTCTGCTCGACAGAGAGTGCGAGCAAAAGGTAACCGGTTAATGTCTTTGCAGAATACTGGTTTAATGCTCATGCGCTGGCTGTCAATAGTATCCGGCAGGAGTTATTACCACCAAGAACAGCCGCTTGGCAAATTCTATCAGCCTGGTGGTGTTCTTGGTTATTTTAATGACTTGACAGCTAAGATAAAATGGAGGGGGCCGGTTTCAAAGGGTGGTTTTCCTTTGAACAGAACGGCTAATGGAAGCCTTGTTATTATTCCCACGACCATAGCGCAAAAAGCTTTGGGACATTATGACAGTTGGTTGCTTGGCGGGGACCGCCGAAACCTGGATGACTTTATGATGCTTGCCGGTTGGCTGCGTGAGCACCAGGATGCGGAAGGCGGGTGGCCGATATGGCCACTACTGGGTATGTCCGGTATTTCCCATTACTCAGCAATGGTTCAAGGTGAGGCTGTTTCGGTGGCAGTGCGGGCGTATCTGCATGATCCGGAACATGCGTGGATAAGAGTGGCGGAAAACGCTGCCAGGCTAATGTTAAAACCAGTTATGGAGGGCGGGACCGCCCGGTACACGCCGGAAGGTCTTGTACTTGAGGAATATCCCTCAAAGAACCCGAACACCATCCTCAATGGGTGGTGTTTTGCTCTTTATGGCTTGTACGATTTAAAGCTTACAAAAACATGTTTGTCTTTTGATATCGAAAAGGCGCTTAACGACACACTCCGAGCCCTGAGCATTTACTTGCCACGTTATGACGCCGGTTACTGGTCTTACTATGACACCTTGAGCAGCCTTTCCAGCCCGTTTTATCACAAATTGCACATCGCGCAGCTGCTGGCGATAGAAAAAACATTCCCCGAGTTTGAGGCGGCAGCCCGTTTCTACCGTGTTAAATTTGAGCGCCAGTGGTCATGGAGCATAAACAGGTTTAGAGCAGTAGTAAAAAAAGGAATGCAGAAGATTTGTCACCCGCCTGAATGTATAATTCGATGAAATATAAACAAACAGAGAAGCGCTTGCCGGATCCTTTTTAGCATAGATCCGGTTATTTTATTTCTCGATATTTGTGGCTAAGTGGCCTTTGGGCCACTAATGACTGTGGAACGATTTAATAAAGAAATTCATAGGATAAAGCATAGACGATTAAAGACATACAGGGGAGAGATTCTTTGAAGATCGCCACAGTAGTTGGTACCCGCCCCCAGTTTATCAAAGCGATGATGGTTTCCAAAGCCGTCAGGAAAAATCATGATGAGATATTGATTCACACCGGTCAGCATTGCGATGCGAATATGTCGCAGGTGTTCTTCTCCGGACGGGGCTGTCCCGCGCCGGATTATTATATTGACGCCGGACTGGCCGCGCCGGGGCGGCAACTGGCTAAGATGTTCGACGGGCTGAAGGCCGTGTTTGAATGGGAGAAGCCTGACGTCGTTGTTGTTTACGGTGACTCCCGCTCCACCCTGGCCGGGGCGCTGGCGGCTTCAAAAACAGGCATACCCTTGGCGCATGTTGAAGCCGGCTTGCGCTGCGGCAAGCGGGCCATGCCGGAGGAATTTATCAGGGAATTAACCGATTATCTGTCTGCCATATTGTTTTGCCCTTCTGAAATAGCGGTGCGCAACCTTAATAAGGAAGGGATTATCAATGGCAACGGCGCGGCTTCCGGCAAGGAAACTGATACGGTTCGGTTTAGGGGTTCAATTATCGTTAATGTCGGGGATGTCATGTATGACGCTTTGCAGGAGTGCCTGAACAATGGTAATTGCTCACCGCCATCGGCGGCAGGCCGGCTTCCGGAACCCGGAGAGTACCTTCTAGCCACTGTGCACCGGGCGGAAAACGCTGATAAAAAGGAGCGGCTGTCAGTTATTCTGGAAAGCCTCGTTACGCTGGGAGAAAAGGTTGTATTTCCGGTGCACCCCCGCACTATGAAGAGAATCAGCGAGTTTAACCTGGGTGGTTATCTGGCCCATCCTAATATGGTTGTGATTGATCCGGCAGGCTATGATGAGATGATTTGGCTTTGCAAAAACGCCAGGAAAATAATTACTGACTCCGGTGGTGTGCAAAAAGAGGCTTTTTATCTGAGAGTGCCTTGCATAACTTTACGGGAAGAGACCGAGTGGACGGAAACAGTTGAAAGGGGCTGCAACGTGCTGGTGGGCTGTGATCGGCGGCTAATCCTGGAGGCTGTCGGAGCTTCCGCGCGCGGCGACTGGTCCGGCAGCCCATACGGGCAGGGAAACGCCTCGTGGTTGATCTCCCGGTTGCTGGAGGAATATTTTTGCCCAAGGTAGTCATGGTGGTGAACAGCGATTACCGGTACGACGCCAGGGTGCAGAAAGAGGCTGCCGCCCTTGGCATGGCGGGGTATAGTATAACTGTTTTCTCCCTGGCCATGGATGTCCGGCGTGAGCAAAACGTAATGGGCGTAAGAGTGCTGAACCCCACTACTGGAAGGATGGCCTGGTTTCCTTACAAGTTGTCTTACCTGAAAGCCTATTGGCAGATAATACGCGCGCTGTTGCGCGAGAAAGCGGATGTATGGCACGGGCACGACCTGGATATGCTGCCCTTCGTGTTTATTGCCGCGAAGCTCAAGGGGGGCAAACTTGTATATGATTCCCACGAACTCTGGCATGGATACGACTGGCCCGGCCGCGGCGGCAGGCGGGGTTTGTTGCGGCGCCTGCTTTGGCAAGGCTGGCTGTGGCTGGAAAAGGCGCTGGCAAAGCATTGTCATTTGATAATCACCGTCAACGAAAGCTGTGCCCGGGAAATAGCCCGAATACTGGGGGTTCGGCCACCGCTGGCGCTGAGAAACTGTGTTGACCCCGCAGAATCGGCAGGTCCCGCGGGCAGCCTGCGGGGAGCGCTGGGGCTCGGCCATAATGAACTGTTGGTTGTGTATACAGGTAAACTGCAAAAAGGGCGCGGCTTGGAAAATTTGTTCAAAGCCTGGGCCGGTTTGCCCGCTGACCGCCACCTGGCTATAATCGGCCAGGGGCCGCTTGAAGGCAGCCTGAGAGATTTCGCGCTTAGCGCCGGGCTAAAAAATGTTTATTTCCTGCCGCCGGTAAATGCGTTGGAATTGCCGGGATATATCCGCGGAGCCACCCTGGGAGTGGTCTTAATTGAGGACACTGATCAAAGCAAGCGCTATTCCCTGCCGAACAAGCTGCTTGAATTTATCGCCGCGGGCGTACCGGTGCTGGCGTCGAAACTGCCGGAGATAAGCCGGCTGGTGGATGAATATCAAGTAGGTGTTTTGGCGGACCCCGGAGACAGCGCAAATATCAGGAAATCTATGAGCGAACTGCTGGACGACGCGGAAAAGCTGCACTTCTTGAGACTGAATACCTTGAAAGCCAGAATGAGTTTGACATGGCGGAAAGAAGCGGGTTTGTTAATCAGTGAATACTCAAAAATTACCTGTGGCGGCAAGCAAGAACAGTCCCCACTTGCCTAAGAATTGTCCCCAATTGCTTATGGCTGCTTTAACAGTGGGGACCCTGGCAGGTATGGCCGGGGTTAGGTGGCCTGTCCTCATGACAGGCAGTTTCCTGGTGTTTCTTACTTGTCCATTGGCGCCGGAAGTCTTGGGATTTTTCACCGGAGGCGGCCTTTATCTGGTTGGCAGGACCCTGGACATTGGGCATGAGGCTCTGCTTTATTTTAATGCGGGCGCGTTCTTACTTCCAATATTTTCTCTTGTTGTTCGTTTGCTGTATAAAAAAAGAGCTTACGCCCTGACTGCTGTATTCGGACTTTGGGAATTATGGGCCATGCTGGGTCTTGGTTTGTTAATGCTGGTCCGCCTGCCGGACAGCTTGTTCGAAGAATATGGAGCGCAGAAAATAAAGTATTACCTGGTTAACAACGCTGTCAGTTTTTTTAGCCCGGTGCTGGCTTCAGCAGTCTGGGGCAAAACAGGCCTTTGCCGCTTCCTGAAAGGGGTCTTCTTGGGCGGCTTGGCCTTGACCATGTATTTTTGGGTAAGTAAGTCTTACCTTGATTTGCCTTTAAATATTTATGCCGTGCTTAATTTTAATCCTATTGAGCTAAGCAGGTTGATTGGCTTGTTCATCCTTCTGTTGGTGATAGGCAGGGGGGTTGCAGTTCCTCATCCGCTTACGCTCTTCCTGGTTACAGCCGCAAGCGCCGCCATGATTCTGCTCGGTGCCCGGGGACCCGCCCTGGCGCTGGTTATTGCCCTGCTCTGCGGGGGTATAGTGGCGAGTCGCCGGGAGTTTCGCCTGCTGCCGGCCCTGGTTGTCTCTCTGTTTGTTCTGATAGCTGTTTATGTTTCCTCCCACTACTGGTTTTCACCGGATTTTTTCAGTTTAGCGGATAACGGCAGGTGGCAACTTTACCAGGCCGCTTTAACGGCATTTGGGCAGAACCCGGTGATGGGCGCCGGAACGGGATCTTTCGCCGGTATTTCACCAGAGCCGGGAATTTATTACCCGCACAACTTGTTTTTGGAATCGGCGGCGGAACTGGGGTTTCCAGGTCTGGCGCTGTCCTTGATGTTTGTGTTCGCTCCTTTGGCGCGGCTGGTATTATGGCGGAAGAAAACTAAAGGGACTGCCCTTGCCGTTTCGTTGCTGGTATTTTGCCTGTTGAACGCCATGCTTAGCGGGGATATTCCTGGGAATTACCTGCTCTGGCTTGCCGCGGGGGTAGCGGCTTCTTTGGCCATGACAGATCCGGAGAGATGTCGGTGAAAATTTTAATGATCTCCGGCGCAAAAGCTGGGGTTTCCACAGGCGAGATCATACATACGCTGGAAATGGCGGGGGGGTTGGCCGGCGCAGGCGCCCGGGTGACTTTGGCGCTGCGGGGGAAATACCGCGGACCAGGCCGGCAGGGTGTGAATGTTGTTGGTTTACCGGTTATGAAAAACAAGTACCTCGACGGGCTGCTCAGACCGGTACTGGTATGTATGGCAGCTTTGTTTTTAATTCTGCGGGTAGGTTACGACGCTGTGTATATACGTGACAGCATCTATGAAATGCCCGTGGTTTGGCTGCTTAAGCTGTTGGGTCAGTTCACGCTCCTGGAGTTAAACACGGTGTCGTCTGAAGACCTGCGCGCTAAAGGCAGGACCCGGTGGAAACAGGCTGTAGCCGGATGGGCGCAGCGAAAGGCTTGTTTTTCCGCTGCCCTGGTCCTGCCGGTTACTTCTAGTCTGGCCGGGTGGCTGGCCGGGCAGGGAGTGCCCGCCGAAAAAGTAACAGTGGTAGCCAATGGGGCCAACCCATATTTATACCGCCCGGTTGAACAAAAGGATGCCCTGGCGCGGCTGGGTCTGGACCCGTTCAAACAGTATCTCTGTTTTGCCGGCAACTTGGCGGCCTGGCAAGGCGGAGGAATAGTTGTTGAAGCCTTTGACAGAATAGCCGGTCTTTGCCGGGACGCTATGCTGCTGATTATCGGGGACGGACCGGAAAGGGAAGCGCTGGAGGTACAGGTGCGCTCCAAGGGGCTTGCCGGCAGGGTGCTTTTCACCGGCCGGGTGCCGTATAACCGGGTGCCCATTTATCTGAGCGCCTGTGTCGCCGGGATCGGCGGGGGTTGGTATGGAGAAAACATGACCTTAAAAAGGAGATTTTGTCGCAGCGGCAGTTCCGCCTTGAAGTTTTATTCTTATCTGGCTTGCAGCCTGCCGGTAGTTGTACCGGATATTGCCGATCTGTCAGATATAGTGCGGCTGACCGGCTGTGGACTAGTGGTGGAGCCCGACCGGGTGGGAAGCCTGGCGGCAGCGTTGACAGCCATGCTGGAGTATCCGCTTGCATGGGCGGAAGCCGGGCGCAGGGGCAGATACTTTATTGAAAAGGAAGCTGCTTGGGAACACCGGGCTTCCCGGATAATCTCGCTAGTGAATAGAACCAGGCGCCGGAAAGGCAGGTGGTAATCATTACAAAAAAATTAATGTACCTGACCGTCACCGCGCCTCTTGGGCGGCCGGAAGCTTTTTTAATCCCGGAGATGAACTGCCTGGCCGCGCACGGGGTCGATCTCACCATCATACCTGTCCGGCCGGCCGGGTCACTGGCACACAAGGACGGGAACGGCCCTTTCCTCAAAACTATTGTTTCCGGGCCATGGAGCTTGGCAGTTTGGCGTTCGACAGTAACGTGGCTGCTCAGGGCTCCCTTGCAGGTGGCCGGCTTGTTGTGTCTGCTGTTAAAAGGCGGGAGCTTCACTAACAAAGTAAAAAACCTGCTGCTGCTTCCCAAGGGCATGTTCATCGCTGAGAAGGTTCAGTCCCTGGGAATAACCCATATTCACGCCCACTGGGCGTCCACTCCTTCAACCTGTGCCCTGGTGGCTTCCGCCTTGACCGGTGTCGGCTGGAGCTTTACCGCCCACCGTTGGGATATCAAGAACAACAACCTCCTGCCGGAGAAAGTACGAAGATGTTCCTTTGTGCGGGTTATTTCGTCCCGTGGTCTTAAGCAGGTGACTAAAATCATAGGCCGGGAAGAAGAAAGGAAAAGGGTTATTCTGAGTCCGTTAGGGGTGGATGTGCCTCCGGAATTACCGCAAAAGCGCCGCCCGGGCAGGGGCAAGCCCATTATTGGGGCCGTTGGCAGCCTCACGGCGGTAAAGGGCCACCGTTACCTGCTTCATGCCTGCCGGCTGCTGGCAGACAGGGGAGTGGACTTCCGGTGCCTGATTGTCGGGGACGGGCCGGAACGGGGCAGCCTGTCGCGTTTGGCTGACAGGTTAAAGCTTGGCGGTATTGTTTTCTTGGTCGGCGCGCTATCACATGACCGAGTGCTGCGCATGCTCAGGTCGGGCATTTTTAACCTGCTGGCGCATCCCAGCGTGGAAACGCCTGGCGGCGCTCATGAGGGGGTGCCGGTGGCTGTGATGGAGTCCATGGCTGGCGGAGTACCGGTAGTTGTCACGGGAACCGGCAGTGTAACGGACCTTGTCGACCACGATACCGGTGTGATTGTTCCCCCGGAAAACCCGTCCGCTCTTGCGCTGGCCATCGAGAGTCTGCTTAGTGACCCGGACAGGGCCAGAGCGCTGGCGATAGCGGCCCACCGCAGGGTCGGGGAAAAGTTTGAGCTGAGCGCAAACGTTCATGTTTTACTTGGCATGATGGATGTCATACCGTAAGGAGCGCGATATGCCAAGCACATTTGAACGAACCCTTTGGATTATTAATCATCACGCCGCAGGTCCCGGCAGGCATGAGAGTCTGGGGAGGGAACTGTCCGCCCGGGGCTGGATGGTGAAGCTGTTTGCAGCCAGTTTTATTCACAATGTCTTCACCGAACAAAAAAAATACCCCCCGGGTTGCCATTACCTCGATGAAACAGTGAGGGGCGTCAGCCGGGTTTGGATTCAGACTCCGCCGTACTATGACAATAGCTTATCCAGGTTGATCAACCACCTGGCTTTTACCTGCAGGGCGGCTTGGCTGGGGCGCAAACTGGACGCGCCTGAAGTTATCATCGGTTCTTCCACCCACCTGTTCGCCGGATTATCGGCATATTACCTCGCCAGAAAATATAATATTCCTTTTGTTTTTGAAGTGAGGGACATCTGGCCCCAGTCGCTTGTAGACATTGGGGCACTAAGCAAGTTCAGTCCTCTGGCCGTGGGGATGGGTGCGCTGGAGAAATTTTTATACCGGAGGGCTCATTTGATCATCAGTGTGCTGCCAGGTGGTAAGGAGCACATCGCCCGTTTTGGTATCGATCATAAAAAGGTGGTCCATATTCCCAACGGTGTCGACCTGGCCTGGTATGACAACTGTGCCCGCGAAGGTCGCCTGAACCCGGAGCTAACCGCTCTATTCCACCGGCTCAAAGGGCGGGTGATATTCACTTATGCGGGTGCGCACGGATATGCCAATGGTCTGGAAACGGTGATAAAAGCTGCTGAAATACTGCACCGGGCCGGGATTGGCGGGATACATGTCTTAATGGTGGGTGACGGGCCGGATAAACCAGGACTGGTTAAGATGGCAGAGGACAATGGGCTGACTAATGTAACATTTATAAATACGCTGGAAAAAGTTCAGGTTCCAGTAATCCTAAAAAACACCGATGTGTGCCTGTTTCACCTGCGCAACAGCAAAGCGTACCGCTACGGTTTGAGTTCCAATAAGTTGTTTGACTACATGGCTGCGGCGCGCCCGATAATCGCTGCTGTAGAAAAAACCCCGAACCCGGAGTTTACCCGTTTCGGGCTGCATATACCCTCCGATGATTCTGTTATCCTGGCGGACGCAATGCTGCAAATGGCCGGTAAAACACCAGGCGCCAGGAAAGTTATGGGGGACCGCGCCCGTGCTTATGTGGAAAGATTTCACGATATATCGATGCTGGCCGGCAAGCTGGCGGAGGTCTTGGAGAGCTTGAAATAAACCAGTAGTCAGTAGTCAGTATTCAATACAGTAGACAAACTTACAACGCGGCTCATATTCGGCCCATATAATCGGGACATTCCTCATTTATCCTCGGGCTCATTCGCTCTTTGAATTAAGCCTCAAAATCACCGCTAATGTAAGCCCATAGGTCACTTATCCAGTGTAACCAAGGAAAGTGTATCCCCCTTCCGGTTATACTCGTGGTATTCTGACTACTGACTACTGACTACTGACTACTGCAATATTTTACCACCAGGAAACTTACGAATATTGTCGAATTTTACGTTAACTGGGAACGGGACAAGCTTCCAGAATACTGCCGGGAGGTATGCGATGAAAAAAAAGCGCGGGTCTTTCTATCTTAGTTTGATTTTAATTTTTTGTTTGTTATGTGTCATTGTGCCGGCCATGCCCGCCGGGGCGGTCGATTCCAATGAATTGCTTCAGATGTTTACCAGACTGGACACTGTGAACAACGGAAACTGGTTTAAGGATGCCAACAATGACAACGCGCAACTGGCCTGGGGTGAAAGCTATGTTATGGACGCTTATTTAACTATGTATGAGGCTACGGGCGACACTAATTATTTAGACAAGTTCATTGCCCACGGCAAAGGAGTTTTAGCCCAGCGGGACATCTCCCGCGGTGTCACGGATTACCGGGGCTTAAGTTTGCCTGCCTGGCGCAACGGCAGCTACACCTTGAACGGGAAATATGCTATTTTTGCCGCGCATACAGGCATGATCACTTATCCCATGGCCAAGTTCGCCGCTATTGTCACCAGGACTTCATCCTTGCAAAAGTACCTGAGCGACAGGGATTTGTTCCTGCAAGCGGCTAAAGACGCGGTGGCCGTTCATGATGACGAATGGGTGGACGAGGGCAGTACCGGCTATTACAAATTTCGCAATGACATGCCGTACAAGCAGGCGGGCGCGAAACTGCCCTTTAACCAGTACCTGGCCATGGCCAGGACAGAGTTGATGATTTATAACTCCACCGGTGAAACCCAATACCAGGACAGGGCGAAGAAAATGCTGCAGCATTTTAAAAACAATTTGGCTTTAGACCAAGGCGCCAATAGCTACAACTGGCGGTATTCTCTTGATAACTCGTCTTATGAGGATACCGGCCACGCCATTATCGACATAGACGCGGCGTATCAGGGATACGCGGCCGGCGTGGTTTTTAACGCCACCGACATGGACAGGTTCGCCAATACCGGCGCCAAAAAAGTGATCAAGTCTGACGGCAGCATTGCTGACGACATAATGGGCGGGGGCGCCACCCAGTACCCCTGGTTCATCGGTTTATGGTCAGCCTACGGTCAATTTGCTCCCGTGATCACAGACACTGCCTACAAAAAGCTGTCGGCAACCACTTCCGGCGGCGCAACCGGCCTGCTGGCAGCGGCCATGTTGAATAAGGCCAACGCGCAGCCCGGTTACCGCATTGGGGGAATCCAACCCCCTCCACCGGTGGACAACCCTCCGGCGGGGGAGTTGGTTAAAAACGGCGATTTCAGCCAGGGTAAAGCTGAATGGACGGGCGCTGACGTGGTGATAAAAACGGAAACCAACGGAAATAAGTACGGCAGCGCCAAGTATGGGTGGTATTTCTACCAGTATGTTCCCGTAGAGGCCGGAGCTAAATACACTTTAAGCGCCAGGAGCCGGAAAGGCAACGCCGTCACCGAAGCCAGGATAGCCTACTTCTTTTATGACGCTGCCGGCAAGCAGTTGTCCAGCGGCAGCATTTTATACAAACATAAGGGCGCGGGATGGGAGCAGATTCCGGCTCAAACAGTGGCTGCGCCGGCCGGAGCGGCTAAGATACAAATCAAGTTGCTGGTTAACGGTGGTACAGGCACGCATGATTTCGACGATGTATCTATGAAAAAAGTTTGATTTAGTTTTATGCCAATATTGAGTTGCGAGCCGCCTGTTGTTTAAAGGGCGGCTTAATTTATTGCTAGCGCTCGAACAATTATAGAGGCCGAACATGAGGTGCGTTGTATACCCAAAGGTTCCCATCGGAAAATTTGTTCTTGTTGTGATTAACCTTACGACAACAAATGATAAATTATTACATATTTTATTATAAACAGCAGGAAAATTTTAATAATTATAGAAGTATCGATTTACTTGGGTTTAATCATATAAACCGGGGAAGGATTCTTATGGCTATACTTATTGTTGATGACTCATCAGACAGCAGGCTGTTAATTGAATATATTTTAAAGTCGGCAGGTTACACTGATGTGCTAACCGCGGAATCGGCCCAAGAAGCCTTTAATCTTCTCGGCATGGGTAATTCACGGAGTGATGAAACGGATTTTGATTTAATCGTGATGGATATTGTCATGCCCGGTACGGACGGCATTGAAGCATGCCGTTTAATAAAAGAGCATGAACATCTGCAGGATATTCCTGTCATCATGGTAACTGCTAATTACGATATTGATAACCTGCAGTCAGCTTTTTCCGCCGGGGCGATGGACTATATCACGAAGCCGCTGAATAAGGTGGAGTTGCTGGCGCGCGTGCGCTCGGCATTAAGACTTAAACACGAGACGGACAGGCGGAAAGCGCGCGAGGTGGAGTTGCTGGCGCGCGTGCGCTCGGCATTAAGACTTAAACACGAGACGGACAGGCGGAAAGCGCGCGAGGAGGAGTTGCTGGAGGTAACGCGACAACTGGAAGAAGCAAATCAGAACCTGCGCCGGCTCTCTTTTTTAGATGGCCTCACCGGTATCGCCAACCGGCGTCATTTTGATGAAATATTATTGAATGAATGGAACCGCGCGGTGCGTGATGCCATGCCGCTATCCTTAGTAATTCTTGATATAGATTTTTTTAAAAACTATAATGACACTTATGGTCATCAGACCGGTGACGACTGTTTGAAGCATGTGGCGGGCTGTCTGAGCGGTCTCTTAAAACGGCCCGGGGATCTGGCGGCCCGCTACGGCGGCGAGGAATTTGCGGCTATCCTGCCAAACACGGATATGCAAGGGGCTGCAGCAATGGCGGAGATGCTGCGCAGCGGTATTGAGGCGCTGCAAATTCCTCATGCCAGTTCGTCTGTCAGCGCGTTTGTCACGGTAAGCGCCGGTGTGGCATCTACCGTACCTCTACAAGCCGGCTCCCCGGAAGAATTGCTGGCGGCGGCTGACAAAGCGCTCTACCAGGCAAAGCAAAGCGGCAGGAACAGAGTGGTATTGGGGAAATTATAAGAGATGAAAGACTCTGATAAGACCAAAAAACAGCTGATCAATGAATTAAATGAAATGAAGAGAAAAGTTGCCGGTTTAAAAACGCCGCAGCAGGTGGAAGAAAAACTTACCTGGCTGGCTTCTATGGTGGAGTTCTCAAATGACGCGATTGTCGGGATGAGTCTTGAGGGTATTATTTTTAGCTGGAACTCGGGAGCGGAGAGAATCTACGGATACAAGGCGGATGAAGTCATTGGCCGCCCTGTGTTTATCCTCGCGCCCAGTTACGGCGAAATAACAAGTAACCTTGAACGAATCAAGTTGGGGGAAAGGGTCGATTACTACGAAACCGTGCGCGTCAGAAAAGATTTTAGGCAGATTCAGGTTTCTTTGACTATATCCCCGATTAGAGACGCTTCAGGTAAAGTAATTGGCGCTTCAACCATAGCCCGTGATATTACCGGACAAAAGTTGATTGAAGAGAAACTGCGAACTAGTGAAGCGCGTTTCAGGGCGGTTTTCGAGGGCACGTCCGTGGGAATAACGTTAATCGACAGGGAAGGACGGCTTGTCGAAAGCAACCCGGCACTGCAGGAAATGCTCGGTTACAACGGCCAGGAACTGGCCAATATGGTTTTTGCCGAGCTCATTTACCCGGATGATAAAGTAAATTTCATTGAAATGTTTAACGATCTGTGGGCAGGCAGACAGGATAGCTATCAGATGGAAAAACGCTATGCCCGGAAGGTGGCAGGCTGGTTTGGGTGAGTATTAATTTCTCACTGGCCCACGACAACTTGAATGAGCCTTTGTTTATCATCGGCGTGGTGGACGACGTTACTGAGCGAAAGCGGGTAGAGGAGGCCATGCAGCAGGCCAAAGAGGCTGCGGAAGCCGCCAATAAGGCGAAAAGTGAATTTCTGGCCAGCATGAGCCATGAAATCCGCACGCCGATGAACGCGATTATCGGGATGGCCGAACTGCTTGGTGAAACACACCTGACTTCCGAGCAGCAAAAATATATCGTAACTTTCAGGTCGGCGGGTGAAACACTGTTAAACTTGATCAATGACATCCTCGATCTTTCCAGGGTCGAGGTGGGCCATTACGAGCTTGAAAGTATTGGTTTTAATCTTAGTAATGTGATAGAAAAAACCTGCGAAGTAATGGCTATCCGCACGCATGAAAAGGGGGTTGAGTTGGTCTGCCAGCTCATGCCCGATGTGCCCGTGGAACTGGTCGGGGACCCCGGCCGCTTACGCCAAATTATCATCAACCTGATTGGGAACGCCATAAAATTTACCGATAAAGGCGAGGTATTGTTAAAAGTTGAGCTTGCGGACAAGCAACCGCCCTTCTCCACGGGACAAGACATGCGGGAATGCCGGTTGCTTTTTACTGTCAGCGATACCGGCATCGGAATACCGCCGGAAAAGCTGGACGTTATTTTTGAATGGTTTACTCAAGCGGACTCTTCCACCACCCGGAAATACGGAGGTACCGGACTGGGTCTAACCATTGCCAAGAGGCTCGTGGAATTGATGGGCGGACGCATCTGGGTGGAAAGTGAAGTGGGAAAGGGGAGCACCTTTTACTTTACCATCCGCTTCACTGTTCAATCAGGGCAATCTAAGGCAGAAAGATTACCGGTTGTAGATATTAAAGGGGTAAAAACACTTATTATTGATGACAATGCAACTAACCGCTTGATTCTAAAAGAAACCCTCACCGCTTGGGGCGCGATTGTGGAAGAGGCGGAAGCCGGTCTAGCTGGCCTGGCCGAATTGAAAAAGGCGAAAAAGGCGGGTTTTCCGTACAACCTTGTATTGCTTGACTGCCGTATGCCGGTGATGGACGGGTTCGAGGTGGCGGAAAAAATTCATAACGATCCCGGCCTTGCGGGTGTGACGGTAATGATGTTAACGTCGGACATGCGCATCGGTAATATGGAGCGGTACCGGGAACTGGGGATCTCTTCTTGCCTCGTTAAGCCGGTTAAACGTTCAGATTTAAGAAACGCGATTGAAACCGCCATGGGCCAAGTGAAACTGCCAAAAGAAAAAAGTGAGCCTGATGAGACAACAACGGTTTTTGCGGACCAGCGCGCCTTACGGATTCTCCTGGTGGAAGATTCCCCGGATAACCAGTTGCTGGTCCAGGCATACTTGAAGAAGACCGCCTATCAAATTGAGATTGCCGAAAATGGTGAAATAGCCGTTGAGAAGTTTAAGTCGGGAAAATACGACTTGGTCCTGATGGATATGCAAATGCCCGTGATGGATGGGTATACGGCCACAAGGACTATTAGGAAATGGGAAGCGGAGAACCGCCTGGCGCCGACTCCGGTGGTCGCTCTGACGGCTTACGCGCTAAAAGAAGACGCGCGAAAGAGCCTTGATGCGGGATGTACGGCCCACTTGACCAAACCGGTCAAGAAGTCGATATTGTTGGAGACTATCAGGGAGTACTCTCAGGGTTAATATCCGGACCTGAATAAGACAGGTGATAAATGAATATTTCATGGATGCAACCGCCCCGGTGGGCGGCTTTTTATTACGCATCACTAATAAAGGTGTGTCCCTTTCTTGCTGCTTAGTGATGAGCTGCGTTTATACCCATAGTTACTATTTGCTCCTTTATTTCGTCACCAAACGCAAGCCGCCGTAATATTATAATCGTAATACTGTCAAAAGAAATAACAAGGTGAGGTGGGGATCGGATAATAGATGAACTTTATTCACCCGGGCGCGACAATCGGCGCGAACTGTGCCATCGGTTTTTTTTCGGTGATTAGCGAGGGCGCCTTTATTGGCTCCGGCACGTCCATAGGCAATAATGTTACCGTTTACCCGGAGACATACGTTGGCGAAAACTGCTTGGTTGGTGACAACTGCGTCATCGGCAAGCAGCCTCATCCGGCTAAAACCAGTACAAACCGCTTGAGTGCTCCTTTACACCCCTTGCGGGTAGGGCCGGGCAGCATACTTGGCAGCGGAGTGGTGCTTTATGCGGGGACCAGCCTGGACGAGGAGGTGATGGTCGGGGATATGGCCTCAGTTAGAGAGCTGTGTCTGGTTGGCAGCCGGGTAATTATCGGCCGCGGTGTGGTTTTGGAGAACGATGTGACGGTGGGGGATTATGCTAAAATCCAGACCGGCGCATACCTGACGGCGCATACCATGGTCGGCGCGGGCGCTTTCATAGCGCCTATGGTTGTTACTGCCAACGACAATTACATGGGGAGGACGGAAGAACGGTTTGCCAAAATTAAAGGGCCAAGAATCGGAGAAAACGCCAGAGTAGGAGCCGGGGCGGTTATTTTGCCGGGTGTGGCGGTTGCCGCCGAAACCTTTGTCGCCGCCGGCGCGCTGGTTACAAAAGATACCCTTCCAGGAATTGTTGTGGCGGGCTGTCCTGCAAGGTTCATCAGGGATGTTCCAAAGAGTGAAAAGCGGTAAGGGGGTGGAAGAATTATTGGATAATATTGACCTTCCCACACTGATTAAAGAAAGATTAT
Source organism: Pelotomaculum isophthalicicum JI (assembly GCF_029478095.1). NCBI lineage: Bacteria > Bacillati > Bacillota > Clostridia > Eubacteriales > Desulfotomaculaceae > Pelotomaculum > Pelotomaculum isophthalicicum. Next base: position 111,982 of record NZ_JAKOAV010000007.1, read on the forward strand.
TCCTGGTGCTGGCGACGATCATCGTTGCATTGACCGCCGGAGGATTGGTATGCATGATTTTACCGGCAAAGTACCAGGCCAATACAATTTTACGGCTCAGTCAGCCAGAAAACGGTTTTGCCGGTGATACCGGCGCCAATCGTATGGACTATAACAGTTTGATGATGTACCGCCAACTGGCGAGAACTTACTGTGAACTGGCGGAAAGTGAGCAGGTGCTGCAAAAGCTGTCCGAACGGGTTGAGCGTAAATTAAGTCCCGGTGACCTGAGGCGGATGGTTACTGTACGGAAAGTAAAAGACCTGGAACTGCTTGAGATCCTGGTAAGAGACACCGACCCCTACCGGGCGGCGTTTATTGCCGGCAGCCTGGCCACGCTTTTACAGCAGGAGGAGAAGGAAGCGTGGAAGATGAACAACCTGCGGATAATCATACCGGCTTCCCCCGATGAGCGCCGTGTGGGACCGAACATTTTCTTGTGTATGCTTGCCGCCGGTCTGGCCGGAATGCTAGTATCCTTCATACTTGTGGCTGTCATGGGATACCTGCGACTATGGCGGGAATAAAGTTCGGAATTGCCGGTTGCGGCCGTATAGCGAGAGTGCATGCTAATGAAATCGTAGCATTACCCCAGGCGGAACTGGTGGCGGTTAATGATATTGACCCATTTGTTTTAAAGAATTTTGCCTCTTATTACAACGTTAAAGGCTATCGTGATTATAAAAAGATGCTGGAAGAGCGGGATCTTGATGTTGTTGTTATCTGCACTCCGAGCGGCCTGCACGCAAAAATGGGTATTTTGGCTGCCCGGTCGGGCAAACACGTGTTGGTGGAAAAACCGCTGGCATTGAGCCTGTCGGATGCCGACATGCTGGTAAACACCTGCGAGAAAGCAGGAGTAATTCTTTCGGTGGTTATGCAAAAGCGTTTTAACCGGTTCTTTCAAATACTTAAATCAGCTATAGATGATGGGAGATTTGGGAAATTGAGTCACGCCACCGCCACGGTGCGGTGGAATCGTGACGAGGCGTATTTTTTAAACAACCCCTGGCGGGGCAAGAGGGCGGAGGATGGCGGGGTGATGATGAACCAGGCTATACACATTGTCGATATTCTTTCGTGGTTGATGGGCAGCGTCGAGTCGGTTTTCGCCTACACTGCCACGCGTTGCCGCCCTATTGAAACTGAGGATGTCGGAGTTGCGGTATTAAAGTTTGGAAGCGGAGCCCTGGGGACAATCGAAGCCGCGACTACTGTTTATCCGCGGAACCTGGAACAGACAATCGCTGTTTTCGGGGAAAGGGGAACGGTTGTGATAGGTGGGGAAAAAGCCGATACGGTAATGACCTGGCGGTTCAGTGAGACAAGAGAAGAAGATCAGATGGTGTGCCTAAAAGAGGAGGCAAAATGTTACATGGAACCAGGTCACCAGGCTGTTTTACAGGATATGGTGAAAGCAATCCTAACCGGCGGCCGGCCTGTTGTCGATGGCCGCGAAGGGAGAAAGGCGCTGGAAATCGTACTCGGAATATATCGCTCTGCCGAGACAGGGATGCCGGTAAATTTTAGATGAAAGTTACTACTTAAGGGTCTGTAGCCAGTAGTCAGTAGTCAGTAGAAAGAATTATTTTAGGGAAGGTGCCTTAAAGATGAATGTGCCTCTTTCGTCTCCCGACATTGGCCAGCGGGAACGGGAATTGGTTAATGCAGTGCTTGACAGCAATATTCTCAGTATTGGCCCCCAAGTAGAACAGTTTGAACGGATGGTGGCGGATTATCTGGGAGTAAAAGAAGCTGTGGCGGTAAACAGCGGGACCAGCGGACTCCATTTGGCAGTGCGTGGGTTGGGTATCAGCGCGGGTGACGAGGTGATTACTTCCCCTTTTAGTTTTGTCTCCTCCAGCAATTGCATGCTCTATGAAAATGCCCGGCCGGTGTTTGTCGATATTGATCCCTTGACGTTAAATATAGACCCGGAAAAGATAGAAGCAAAAATAACATCTAGAACCAGGGCTATTCTTCCCGTGCACGTCTTTGGCAGACCGGCGGACATGGGGCGCATCATGGAAGTAGCCCGGCAGTACCGGCTAGCTGTAATTGAAGATGCCTGTGAAGCTATCGGCGCCCGCTATCGCGAAAAAATGGTGGGCAGCGAGAGTGACGCGGCAGTGTTCGCCTTTTATCCCAACAAACAGATAACAACCGGTGAAGGAGGGGTTATTTCAACCAACAACAGCGACTTGGCTGGCTTGTGCCGGAGTATGCGCAACCAGGGAAGGAACAGTGTGGGCGGTTGGTTCAATCACTGCCGGTTGGGTTATAATTACCGTTTGGATGAATTAAGCGCGGCGCTTGGTGTAGCTCAAATGGAGTATCTTGACGAGATCCTGGCCAAGCGGGAAGCAGTAGCAATGGCTTATAACGCTAGACTGGAGCGTCTGGAAGGGGTTGCGCTTCCTTATCTGGAGCCAGGGATAAAGATAAGCTGGTTTGTGTATGTAGTGCGACTGGCGCCGGGCATCGACCGGGACCGGGTTATGGCGTACCTGCAGGGGAATGGCGTTGATTGCAGGCCATACTTTCAGCCAATCCACTTGCAGCCATTTTATCAGGAGAAATTTGGTTACCAATCAGGTGATTTTCCAAATACAGAGTTTGTTGCTTCCTCAACACTGGCGCTGCCCTTTTTCAATAACATTACAGAAAAACAATTGGATTATGTGGTTGAAGTGCTGACCGAAGCGATACGTCTGGATGCAAAAGGCAGTTGATCATCAAAATCGCCGCGTACGTATGCCCAAAGGTCACTTATTCACAAATAACGGAAAGTATAATTTCCTGCGAAAAAAGCCGGTTAGTTACCGGCTTTTTTCACTCCATTAAATAACGGGGATTGATCTGTTTTCGTTTTTTCCGTTACATTTACGTCAACGTCAACATCCGCGGGTATTTCGTAAATAATCCGGTTGTTCTCAGTAAGAAGCAGTTTTGGCGGTTGATCCGGTGTGTTCCCATTCAAAGTGATATCGATGACTTTGTACTTTGTCGTAGACTTTGTCACGACCATTTCCACATCTCCCAGTTTAACAATATCACCAACTTTGCTTCCAGCGGCAATTGAGTTTGTGCTTTTAACAGTCGATGCAGGCGTAGAGGTTGGTGCAGGATTTGGGATTGCGCTTGTGGCTGCCGGAGTAGTCTGATTTGCCGCTGATTGAGTGCTGTTAGTGCTTTGAGCGCCGGCTGAATTCGCCTGAGTCGATTTGTCGGTTTTCCCTGCTTTTTGCAAGTCTTCAATTTGCTTGGCATAGGCCTGCTTACTTGTTTCCATTTCTTTAGAATTAGCGCTTGCCCCTCTCCATAAATAGACCCCAATTATGATGACAAAACCCAGGCACGCCAGCAATCCGATTAATTGAATCTCTTTTTTACTCAATAATGTCTAACACCTCCTTTTAATCCCTTAATTGAATAAGACCAGGAGCCTATTGAATATTTTATTCAGCAGTCAAAGAAGTGTGCAAGGATTGCTGAGAATGAATACTTTGTAAGTAGCTGTATTCAAAATGTATTGACTTGACTAAAATTCTTTGCTAAAATAACAGTACACTTGTTCGCAGGGTAAATTTTCATGATTGACCACTGGTTGTATATACAATAAATAAATGTTAAATTTGTGAGGTGTTCTTTCAATGATAAAGCTGGTATTGGATCCGGGGCATGGGGGGAAGGACCCGGGTGCTGTCGGCAATGGACTTGTAGAAAAAAATTTAAATCTTGAATTGAGTATGCGGGTAGCCGGGAAATTGGCTGATTACGATGCAGCTGTAACCTTGACCAGAAGTTTCGATACTGATCTTAGCCTGGATGAACGATGCGATATCGCCAACAATCTGGGAGCGGATTTATTTTGTTCTTTACATACAAATTCCGGTGGAGGCACCGGATTTGAAAGTTTTATTCACACAAGTGCCGGAACAAAAACTGAAAGCATACGCAATGTCATTCACGATATGATGGCTGACTATTACAATTCTGTCGGTTTCCGGGATAGGGGCAAAAAGCGTGCAGATTTTGCCGTTCTACGTAATACGGTCATGCCGGCTGTTTTGCTGGAAAACTTCTTTATTGACAACCCAAAGGATGCCGTGATATTGAAAGATGTTATTTTTTTTGACAGGTTGGCCGAAGTAATTGCCGGTGGTATAGTTAAAGCGCTGGGGGTACCATTAAAGTCGCCTCAACCGCATGGTGAACAGGGCTCTTCTATTACAACTCCGTTCACCTACCAGTCTATGACTCCCGGCCAAGACTTTTTTAGTGAAATTGCCAGGCTCAAGGCAGAAGGTTGGCTTAATGGTGAGCACCAGCCGGACGATCCGGTTACCTGGGGGGAACTGGCGGCTGTAATTAACAGACTTAGAGATAGGTAGTATTGTGACAGAATATAATGATAAGCCCCGCGAGATGCTGCGGGGCTTATTTAAAATGTGGGCAAGTTGTCTAGATTGTTTGCTTCGATGTTGTCGGGGTTGCTCCTAAGGTATTCTTTACCGCTCCTTGCTTTTGCCACATTGACTCCTTCAATCTTACCGTCTCTGGCCATCATGATTGCCTCATCTATACTATATACGTTGTTGTTGATCATAACATCAGTGATATCGCCCTGCGCATTTTTTTTAACCTTATCAATTTTCATTTATTATCCCTCCTGGTTTTAGTATGCCCGGGAGTAAAAACAATAGTCATCTATGGGGTTTTGGACTTAATTTATGTGGTATAATTAACCAAGTTAACCTAACGCAACAGTTTGGCCGGGAGAAAGAGAAAATGCAAGCAGTACTGGAATGTTTAAACAAAAAGCAGGTAATGAGAAACGAAGACATTTTTGTCCTGCGTGATTATATTGCCAAAAAGTATCCCGATTCCGGTATCAATGAACGGGCTAAAATTCTAGCAAATGCCGTACATAAAGTAATTGACAGGTATCTTCAAGAGTTCAATGAGAAGTACAGGTCTCAGATTAAATTCAACTTGTTGCGAAGAGCCGTTTCAAAGAATTACTACGGACTTAACGAAGATGATATCTTTAAGATTTGTATTGCAATTCATAATCACGAGGAAGATTATACGGAGGCACTTACAAAGTGGGTAAATAACCGGCAAGAAATCCCTGTTGCCAGAGAGACACTAATAGAGTTCGTTAATAAAGTGCGCCGGTATGCCGGCGATAAACTGGAGCATGATTGGAGTCTCATCCTGGAGTACCTGAACAGCGTGGAAATTGAACCGGAGAAGCGTCATCTTCTGTCAAAACTCGATCTAACAAAATATATATCCTTGTTATTAGAAAGAATTGCCGGGGTTTTGCCATATGTTTCCGGTTTGTTGTCCAAAAATAAGTTCTACCAGGCTATGACAGCTTTCTTACTCATGTCTGTTTTCCTTACGGTGCAGCCTCTGAAAAACTTGCCGCCGTCGGTTCCCCAGATAGTGGTATCCAATAGCGCGGCGGTTTCAAAAACCAGGGCTCATCAGCCTGTAACACAACCTGAAATACTTACTGATGATTTGTTGTATAAAGAAGTCAATAATTCCAGGTTAAAACAATCATTGGTTAACAGAAATTCAATCCTTGCGGAAGAGCCCTATTTCTCAGTAATTATCCAGTCAGCAAAAGAATTTAACATCAACCCCATTTTTCTTTTTGCCATAGCAGGGCAGGAGCAGTCCCTTGTGCCCAGGCAGGACAAGGAAGCCGTTTTAATCGCTAACAACCCGTTCAATGTTTATCATAGCTGGGTCGAGTACAATACAAATATTCAGGATTCGGCCAGGATCGCTTCGATTACTATATCAAATTTACTCTGGACAAAACCGGAAGCAGTCGATCCCGTAACGTGGATCAACCAACATTATTGTGAAGATGAGCAGTGGCGGTACGGCGTCAGTTGGTTTTTTAAAAATCTCAGCAATGAAGTGCAAGGAGAGGGGTAAATCATGATTAGCCCGATATGTAAATTAATCGTCGTGCCTGAATCTGGCGGGTTGCGGAGGGAGTAAGAAGGAAAATAGCAGCCAGCCTGCCGGCCAGCAAACCGCTGGCAAGGTGAACACACAGTCTGATAACGATGAACCCCTTATAAGTCTTTTTGCCAAGGGCAAGAAGGTCGAAGGTTTATCCTTTGATTACACCATGACGTCAAAGGATCTTGTTATGAGCGGGAAAATGTGGATTGAAGGAGAAAAAGTTAAAACTGAATCCACGGTAGTTTCTATTATTGACGGCAGCACGTCTTATACCTATTATCCCGATGAAAACAAGCGATGAAAATGGTTTTCGAAAAACAAGACAACAAACAATCGGAGAATCCTTTCGATTACGGCAAAGACATAGACACATCTCCGGACAAATACAAAGTGCTGGAAACGACGGTTTACGATGGAATCAAGTGTAAGGTTATCGCTGCTACAGGCGCTGATGGAAAGGACAATCTGAAAATGTGGGTGAGGGAAGATTACGGCATTCCTATCCGTTTGGAAACAACAGGTGCCGATGGCAGCAAGACGGTTATTGAATATAAAAATATGACGGTAGAAAAACAACCGGCTAACACCTTCCGTCTACCCGCAGGTGTGACTGTAACCGATATGAGTCAAATGCTGAATAATCTGTCCAAAATACCCGGCTCCGGACAGTAAACAGATCGAAAAGAAGCTGCTTGAGTTAGACCTCAGGCAGCTTTTCTTTCGATCAGACATGGCTGTTGATAATCTATCAAGGACATTTGCAAATCTCACTACTGTTTTTTGCTTGCTCCCCAACTGCCGGATGCCGTCATGGTACTGTTTCCGAAGGCGCCGTGGTAATTCCATGTTCCCTGCATGCTGTCGCCTTCCAGGGCCCCGTCAAACCTGATGCTTTCTCCGCCTTCTTCTGCCTGAAGGCTGACCTGTCTACCCTGGAGGCTGCCGTTCAAGTTTATCGCGTGCGCGGTTCCCCCACCCTGAGCAATAAGCTGGAAATCACCGGCTATCGGGTCAATGTTTGCCTGACGCTCGTTAATGTTAAAGATCACCGTACCCTGCTTGACAGTTACATAAACATCCGGCGGCACGTTGTAAGTTTCCACTGTAAATGGTCCCGACCATTGCCCGGAAATGTCGGGAGCCAATCGTACCTTCCAACAGACCCCGCTGTCCAGCCTTTTCACGTGGAATGCCGCGCTTTCTTCATACAGGGTCACAGGCCAGGTCAGACTTCCGTCGCTGGCGAGGTGCTGTTTGGAAAGACCGGCGAAACCTCCTGCTCCCTGCATCTCAACCTGCACGTCGGTGCCGTCTTTACCCACGCCGGAGATCATAGCGGTTACTTTCCACTCCTTGGGGCCTCCCTCAGCCACTAAATCAATTTTGCCCGGAGCTGAAGCGGCATCCATAGTCAGGGCAGGGAGTCCTTTTTGTTGACGCAGGTCGTTGACCACCTTCAGCACCGCCCTGTCGACGGCCAGGATACCCTTCCCCAACTCTGGCGGGGCTAAGTTGCTGTGGTCCCCCACGGTTACGCCCGGCAGGGCGGTTTCAACAAGGATCTTCTTGATTTCCCCGGCGCTCAGCTTGGGATTGAGGGAGCGCAGCATGGCCGCGGCTGCCGTGACGTGGGGCGTAGCCATGCTGGTGCCCCCGTAGTCGTTGACGATGGTGGCGTCGTCACCTATTCCTTGCACAGACTGCTGACCGGGCGCGGCCAGGGTGACCTCAAAATTATTTGAGGTCATGTTGCTGCTGGGACATTTGGTGCCGTCGTTCATCACGTTGCCTACCGTGACCATGTTCGGCAGGGCAAGTCCGCTGGGGAAGCGGCATTCTCCGTTCAGCGCCTTGCCGTCGTTGCCCGCCGAGCAAACAAAGAGCACCTCGGGATGATCTTTGTTCATTTTTTCAAAAAACTTCTTATATGCTTTCGCTAAATCGGGGTCGGCGCTGCTGTTCCCCCAGGAGCAGTTGATAATAGTAGATCCGCAGTCAATCTGTTTTTTCAGTGCCAGCAAGTCTCCTATTGCGTATGTGTACCCGTCATTCCACACGATCTTTGTGGGGTCATTCGGATCAGGTGTTGACAACTGATCATTCCCGTATGGCGGTGCAAAATTATTGACCATGGAGACTTTAAGGTTTTTACCCAGCACCGAGGCCACGCCGGTCACCCCGCCGTTGTCCGGGTTAGCCGCTATTATTGTGGCTACACCTGTACCGTGGCTGCCAATGGGATCGTCGGCGCCGTTACTTTCCTTGTCTGGAGCCTTAAGTTCCCCGTTTTTGTCAGGAAAATCAAAACTAACCTTGCCGTCGAACTCGTTTTTCCCTTTGTAAAGCCCATTGTCCACAATTCCCACATGCACGTCGGATGTTTTGAAACCAGCGGTCTGAATGATATTCCAGGCCCGCTGCACCCCTATTATTTCATAGCCCTTGCCCCGGTCACCTTCGTTGTATACCGGGGAATCCAGTGAACCACACTGGGTACCTGCCACGCGGGTATCCATGAAGACTTGCTGATTGGGAAAGGCCAATTCAACCTTGCCGTCCTGCTTGGCTTTTATGATAGACTGCTGCAGTTCCGCCTCGGTCCTGGCCCCCGTCTCAATCTGGTACAGGTTCAGGTAGTTGAAATAGCCTACTACCTTGCCGCCCAGACCTGTAGCTACCTTGTCGGCATCGCCGCGGCCGGTCCCGTCTTTCAGCACCACTACCAGCTGGTTTATGGGAACCTCTCCCCACTTGGCAGACTTGACTAGTGCCGACCGCTCGGCCAGCTTGACATCGGCCTTGCCCAAGCCAGTACCGATGGACGACAGCATCATTACAATAATTATTAGTAGGAAAAACACACCTGCGACTGCAAAACCAATTTTCAAGGCCCGTCTGGGGGGCTTGGGCGGTTTTACCTCCCGGGAGTGACCTTGTGGCTGAACCGGTTGGTTTGGCACGGAGCCAGTACCGGCGCCGCAACTGCCGCAATACGCGTCCCCTTCTTGAAGCGGCCGGCCGCAGTTGCCACAAAAATGTGGTCCCTTAGGTGGCTGCTCTTTGCCACAATAGGGGCAAAACTTACTCCCCTGATCAATTTCTAAATGGCAGTAAACGCAATTCATCAGGATCCCCTTCCAATATAATTTAACTGGTTAGTAGTTTTCCATTGATTAGTACCGCGCTTTGCTTTTTAATAGTGAAGTGGTAAATTTCCAGCCGTTTGCCTTGACCACATCTTCTACAATGCTGCGGGTTTGGGCATAGTCCCAGTTATAGTCGATTATTTCCCCCCCAGGTCCAAAACCCGCTTCTCGCACCGTTCCGGATCTGGTGCGCCCATCGCTTTTATACTTTTCTATTTTGAATCCACCGAAAATTCCCATGCCAGCGCCGGTTTCCTTTAACATTTCCCAAAAGACTACCGTTCGCCCGGTTTCCTTAGCCAACAGGCTGGCCGAGTATTCCACCTTTTTTTTACCGACGCCCCAGTTGGCGTCGGCAAGAACGCTTTTAATTTCCAGGTCGGACTTGCCTGTGCGTTCCACGGCAAGTTGAGGATAAGCTGCCAGCGCCTGCTCTATGGCATTTAATAGGGATTCTTTGTCGTTCGCCCTGATATGTCCGTCAACTGCCGGAGCCGGCTGCCCGGGTGCCGCCAGCTGTGTGCCGCACTGTCCGCAAAAGTGGTCACCGGGATTAACTTTATTTCCGCATTGACTACAAAACATCTTCGCGCTCCTTAAACTCTTTTAAATGTCTTTCTGTAAGCCGCCATAGCAATCGATAAATTCTGCAAACCGCTGATTTTTAAAGTCTCCGTGCGTAATAATCGTATCCCGGAAGCGCTTATTCATCAAAATTATAGTTATTGTAATCGCCTACCTGGTTAAACTTCACCATGCCGCCTTCCACAACCAAGGTGTTGGCAACCCGGTCCCCCAGCCGTTGCTTCGTTTTCGATGACCATACCACTATGGCCCCGATCAGGTAGAAGAGAAAACCGTCAACCAGTCTCAATACCGTCCTAATCGCAGCGGCGCCAAAATCGCACCTGCTCCCGTCTGTCTTGACAACTTTGAGGCCCACCAGCATTTTGCCGGGAGTCGCCCCCTTGGTGCCTTCAAAGATAAGATAGTATACGAAACCGATGACGCACATCAGGAAGAACGGTCCGCCGGTAAGCTCGAAACCACCGGAAGTCGCACTGCCGGACATCGCCGCCAGGAAGTAAGAAATAAAAAAGAATATAACGCAGTCAACAATGGTTGCGACTGCCCGCTTTCCGACACCTGCACCCGTACCGGGGATGGTTGCCGCTCTGCTTTCCAGCAAGGCGGCCTGCCCCGTCTGTACCGGGGGTCTGAATTGAGCCGGGGGCGGTGAAGGAGCCCCTGCGCCGGCTGATGCCGCCTTAGTCCCACAGGCGGTGCAAAAAACTTGCCCATCGCTGATTTTTTGACCGCAATTGCCGCATACTTGCTGAGCAGGTTGCGCCTGCTGCTTGCCGCATGTAGGGCAAAACCTGCTGTCATTTGCTATCTCAGCACCGCAGGAATCACATATCATAGCAATCTCTCCTATCTCAATTTTTTAGAGTCATTCTCGTATCATATATTTGAACGTCCCAAATTACTAAAATTTATTCTACGGTAAATGGTGTAGCGGCTTTAAGGACGCCGTCCACATAAACTTTTATTTCGTAATAGCCCGTGGGCCACTGATCTGATTGCCTGGTAAATTTAAAGCCAACGTACCGCGAACCGCTTTGCGGATAGACCAATTCACTTGTGACGCTGGCTTGGCCGTGGTTGTAATCCAGCACTCCGGTAACCTCCTGCCCGGCCAGACCGTTCATTATTTTAGCTGAAGCGCAGATAAACGGTGAAAATGCGTTGATTGGCAGTTGTGACTCTCCGGCCTGTACGAACACTACCTGGCCGTTTGGGCCAAACTGTCTAGCCAGAAGAAGTTGTGTTTCCAGGTCAAGATCAGGCCCCACCAGCAACTGGTCCACTGTAGTGACATCATTGGAAGATACCGGCGCAGATTTGGTGATGATGACTGTTTGTGATTGCTCGTCCCAACCTACCCTGGCGCCCAGCGCCTCGGCGATAAACCTCACCGGCACCATGGTTCGTCCGTTGATCAGCAGCGGCGCCACGTCCGGGTAAAGAATGTTCCCGTTGACGTAAATTCTGATATAACCCGTATCGTTGGGCGGCGGGCTGCCTTCATACTGTCCGCCTGAAGCGATGAGCACGGATAGAGTGGCTTCATCCCAATCCACTGTACAGTCCAAAGCTTGGGCCACGAAGCGGACCGGCACCATAGTCCTTCCGTTGATGATCTGGGCGGGCACATCCGGCCTGAGCACGGTGTTGTTGACCCTTATTGTTATTTCGCCGGCTTCGCCGGCGGCAAGACAGATACTTGGAATCAGCGCGAAAAGAGCAAGAATAGTAATCAGAAGAACGTGCTTCCCGTGCTTGATAAAGCCTTTTTTCAATTGTCTTCCCCCTTTTCCCAAATTAAAATTGATAATTTGAAAACAACGTAACACTTTTAATTCAAAAAAAAATCACCCGATCGGGTGATTTTGCCTACACAGTTTTTTTTGTGTAAAAGTTCAGCAATCTGAGAGTAAAATGAATTAAAATATACATGGATGAACTTGAAAATAACCCCACCCCTGAGGCCATATACTGTGGGGGAGTTATTGCGGCCAGTCCTGTTCCTGCCGATACGGCCAGGATAGCCGGTATATTGACGGCTTGAGAGGGGACAGCTGTTTTCCTGACCAGCAGGAAGTCGGTTAATACGACCCCGATTAGCGGGGGGAAGATACAAGAAAGCAGCATCAGCCATGACTGGATTAGACCGGTCAGGCCGGCAACGGCCAAAGCAATCCCGGTCACCCCGCATAAAGCGGTGTTCTTCCAGCGGCCCAGGCGTGGAAGCGCGTTGGTCAAGGCCAAACCGGAAGAATAAAGCACGGTGTGGTTTGTGGTCCAGTTCGCCAGTAAAATAAAAAGCAGCGCCGGAATACCCATGCCAAAGCTGTCAACAACCGTTACCGGGTTCCAGTCACCTGTAGCCACAACTGACAGCATGCCCAGCAGCCCCAGCAGAAAAGAGATCAGAAAAGCACCTGGAAATGTGCCGAACCAGCTATCCCGGTTGCTTCTCGCGTACCTGGAAAAATCAGAAGCTACAAATGCTCCCGATATAAAACCGCCGATTACCAGGTCCATCCCTTGAGCGTAGCTAACGGCGCCCGTGGGTTGGTATTGAAAGGCAGAGGGCAGAGCTGTCAGGGACAGCACTTTGATAGTCATCCAGATGCATAGGAGGCTAAGCAGTGGAGCGGACAACCAGGCCAGCAGCCTGATCCGTTGATAGCCCATCACTGCTGTGGAAGCGTTTAAGACGCCAACCAGTATGATCATAAAGAGAGGCGAGGAAAAACCGGTCGTTTCCTTAATGATCATATCCAGTGCCTCGCCCGTCATGGCGGTCATCACAGCGTACCAGCCAAGTGTTGAAACCAGGAGGAAAGCCGTGGGAAACCATTGTCCCAAGGGATAGCCGAAAACCAGCCTGCCGTACATGACTGCCGGGCAGCCGGTTTTGGTACCGTAATAACCGCCCAGTACTATAAGCACGCCCACCACGAGATTGCCCCAAAAATTTACGGAAACCGCTTCGCTCCATGACAAAGCCGGGATTAGCATGGCGCCGATAATAAAGGAAGGAAGACAGAGGCTAATATCACTCCAGATAATGAACAGGTCAACCCATGTTGCCGTCCTTTCTGGTTTGGATACGGGGTCAAGCCCGAATTGTTCAATATACATAATGGTATAACCTTATTAAATTTTGGGTGTTAAAGGTAAAGACGCATATTTTGTCGAATATTACAATATATTCTCGGTCCCAGTATGGATATCCTCTCTTCAGGAGAAAAAATTATGCTAAATGATCAGCAGTTTGAGGCTTACAATGCGCTGTTAAAGCAAATTTACGGTAACCGGGATATCGAGCAGCTTCGTTCAATTGTTCTCAGTCACTTGCCTCCGCTTGTCCCTTACGACAGTGCCGCTTTTTTTCTGGTAGACCCAACGACGCATCATTTTTTAGAACCCTGCAACGTTGGACTCGATCTTAATAAACACAAACAATATCAAGATTATTATGAGAGTCTTGATCTCTATAAAAAAGCTGTTTTTTCGAAAGGTTCCATCCCCCCTGTGGACCGCAGCTCTGATTACATGAACTATGCCGGGTGGGCGAAAAACGAACACCGTTGTGATTTCCTGCTGCCCCAAGGGATATATCACATTGCTTGTCTGCAAGTTCTTAACGGCGGATTTCTTCTTGGAGAAATTTCTTTACACAGAAGTGAGGGGTCGCCCGATTTTAGCGACAGCGAAATGGCTTTGCTTAAATCGTTGCACGACCACCTGAATAACGCTTTCCTGGAACATAAGCGGGATTCAGGCGCGATTGGGTTATGTGAAATGGACTGCAAGTATAATATAATTGACGCAAATATTCCGGCGCGGGAGATTTTACAGCAGCGTCTTGCCTCGGGACAAAGCGTTTACAGTTATTTGAAAGAGATTTGCCAGAGCCTGGTTAATAGCCGGAAGGCCAGGCCGATTACCGGCGCGTATTACTGGAATGGTAATTTAAGTCTAAGAACCGGGTCGTATCCAATAAAAACAATTTTTTTGGAAGGTGAAGAAGGCAAGAAAGATATTACTTTTTTAAACATAATTCAGTTGGGGCATAATCACGGATTCATAAATACTCAGACTGCTTTCGGATTCGAATTAACCAAAAGAGAAATCGAAATAGCGGCCCTGGTGGCCAGGGGTAACACTAACCTGGAAATCTGAAAAATATACATATTAAAGCAGGAATTTAAAAAACATTGTCGAATGAATGATAATAATAAATTCGATAAATGACCGTCAATAAAGGGCGGTCGTTGTTGTTTAATAGCAATTCGACAGCAAACGACAATATATTTAAGTCTAATATCCTTCTTAGAGAAAATTTTTATTTTGTAAACTAGTTTCAGAAACACATGTATGTAAATTCTATGCAGATATTTACGCATCTGTTATGTATTTTAATAACTTGACAAGAGGGATGGATATGGAGAATCATGTAAACATATTAGTGGTCGAAGACAGTCCGGTTCAGGCTTTAAAACTAAAAAATGACCTTAAGAAGAATAGTTATCATGTTACTGTTACCGGTAGTGGTGAGGAGGCCCTAACTTATTTATATAATAATAAACCAAATGTTATTATAAGTGATATCGTAATGCCCGGTATAGACGGCTATCAACTTTGCCGTCAAATAAAAAGTGATGAGATTCTTAAAAACATACCTGTAATTCTGCTAACTCAGCTTTCAGATCCAAAAGATGTTATCAGAGGTTTAAAATGTGGGGCAGATAACTTTTTAACGAAACCTTATAATGAAAGTTTTCTTATTTCGCGCATTAAGAGCGTTCTAAATAACCGTATGAATAAAGGGAACGGGAACGCGAGCTATATTGCAGCATCATGAAAGATTAGATGGATCCGGCTACCCGAAAGGTTTAATGGGCGATGAAGTCATCCTGGAAGCAAAGATTATATCCGTTGCTGATGTCGTGGAAGCAATATCTTCCCACCGGCCTTACCGGCCGGCTAGGGGTGTTGATAAGGCAATTAGTGAGATCATTGAGAAAAAAGCTGTTCTTTATGATTCTCAAGTGGTTGATGCTTGTGTGAAACTTTTTTGTGAAAAAAACTTCCAGCTATAACAAGGTTTATAGATGGCTTCTTGTGTAAATCCTTCAAGGGGACCTTTTTGGAATCTCAACATATCTATTAACGCAGCAGATAGAAGCCTGAATATATAAATGAGAAAGCTTAATGATCTGATGTAGAGTGATGAATATGTGAGAGAAGAGAAAATAATATGCTAAGAACAACAATCTGGTTCATTTATTTTTGGTGTTCTCTTATTTTACTCCTGCCAAGTATGATAAAAGTGAGAGCTTTACATCGTGCC
The DNA here is from genome assembly GCF_029478095.1 of Pelotomaculum isophthalicicum JI. Taxonomy (NCBI): domain Bacteria; kingdom Bacillati; phylum Bacillota; class Clostridia; order Eubacteriales; family Desulfotomaculaceae; genus Pelotomaculum; species Pelotomaculum isophthalicicum. The sequence goes on from NZ_JAKOAV010000007.1 coordinate 127,084, forward strand.
CAAAAAATTGAGGAGCGGGACCGGAAGGTAGATCGTATCGTAAAAAAATGGGCCCGGTCCATGGTAAACTTAAGTGGTTCCAAAGTTATTGTGACAGGAAAGGAACATATTCCGCCCCGGGGTGGAGTGGTTTTTATCAGTAACCACCAAGGAAACTTTGATATTCCGATTTTATTGGGTTTTATTGATAAGCCCAAAGCTTTTATAGCTAAGAGGGAGTTAAAGAAATTACCGCTTATCAGCAGTTGGATGTTTTATATGAATTGCGTTTATCTGGACAGGAGCAGCGCCCGGGCCGGATTAAAGGCTATACAAGAAGGGGTTGCCTTTCTAAAGCAGGGTTATTCTCAGGTAATTTTCCCGGAAGGCACTAGAAGCCGGGGGGATCAATTAGGTGAATTTAAGCCTGGTAGTTTCAAGCTTGCCACTAAGGCGGAAGTACCCATTGTGCCGGTAGCCATCAAAGGATCTTATAATATTATGGAAGCCAACGGTGGGCTGATCAAACCGGCTGTTGTAGAGGTTTTTATTTCTGAGCCGGTATCCACCGCAGGGCTAAGCAAAGATGAAATCGATCAACTGCCGGAAAAAGTCAGAAACATCATAGCCCTTCAGCTAAAGTGAAGGTCTGATTGATGAACTTATTGAAAGGAATGACACGGAAGATACAGGGAGAAATATAGGGAGGGGATTAACCCCTCCCTATATAATAATACATATCCAGATCAAAATTGCCCTATTACTAGTAACTTTGTTCTCATGTTTAATATTTTAAAAACCGGTACGGGGTTTAAAATAGAGTAAAACTATCTTTACTGTAGGCTTTCCGATGCAAACTCCTTGGTTAATTTGGTCAGAGCCTTTTTCTCGATACGTGACACATATGATCGTGATATACCCAGATTCCTGGCAATTTCCCGCTGGGTTTGCCGTGCGCCGTTCTCCAGTCCGAATCTCAACTCCAGCACTTTCTTTTCCCGGCGCGTCAACTGGCCCACTTTTTCCCGAAGACGTTTTTGCTCAAATCTATTTTCCACGGTTTCCGACACAACTTCAGGATGTGTGCCCAGAATATCCACTAAGGTAATCTCGTTGCCTTCTTTGTCAACACCGATGGGATCATAGAGAGATACTTCAGCTTTAACTTTTTTTATATACCGCAGGTGCATTAGGATTTCATTCTCGATAACAAAGACTAATACCAGGGTTGTCCCTGATTTCATGCGGCGAGCTTTAAGGCTGGCCGCTTTTCTTGTTCGCCCGGCATGTCTGCCGAGCCGATGGGTTGAAAGAAACCCTGTCACCTAACCAGCGGGAAGACAACCCGTAGGCAAGGGCGTCACTGGTAACGGTGGGGTCTGAAGGAAGCCGAAGGGGGAACTTGGAACATAGCGCAAGCGAACCAGTGTTGGCTGATCAGGTGGGTAACCCTGCAAGAAGTGGGAAAGCCCAAAAGCTGGATAACCTGGGAAGTTAGGACGGATGCGTTCAAGTTCAGGCAAGCAGACATAACCGGGGAAGCCCGACATCATCCTGTTGTAAGCAGGTAAGCCCAAAC